>JBEKRJ010000499.1:0-4384 GCA_049518835.1 Solirubrobacteraceae bacterium | reverse complement strand
GCAATCCTGAGGATCCGGTGGCGCAGCTCGCGGTCGTGCTGCTGGCGCTGTTCGGGCAGATGGAGCGGACATACACGATGGAGCGCGCCGCGCACGCCCGCGCGGTCGCGACGGCGAAGGGTCGTCGTGTCGGTCGGCCGGTGCTGGTTGACCCGGCGAAGCTTGAGTGGGCGGCGCATCTGCGCGAGTCGGGGAGCACGATCGCGGAGATCATCGAGAAGACGGGGATCCCACGCACGAGCTTGTATCGCCATCTCCCGCCGCGCCCTGAACCGGCGATCACGGCAGACGGAGGTCCGGCGGTCGGGCGAGACGCTGCGCCGTGAGCTGGCGTCGCACGGCCCGGAGTGAGGCGGGGCTGTGCCGATTGACTTTCTGAGCCCCGGCCAGCTGGCGAGCTACGGCCGCTATGGCGAGCCGCCGTCGGCGGCGCAGCTTGAGCGGTTCTTTCATTTCGACGATCGCGACCGGGCGTTGATCGCGCGACGTCGCGGCGATCACAACCGGCTCGGGTTCGCCGTACAGCTGGGCACGGTGCGGTTCCTCGGCACGTTCCTCGCACAACCAACCGAGGTTCCGGAGATCGTCGCCCAACGGGTCGCGGAGGAGCTTGCTGTCGATGGTCCGGGGCGCCTGGCGGCGTATGGCCGGCGGGGATCCGACGCATCGCGAGCATGCTGGGGAGATTCAGCGCGAGTATGGGCACCGCGACTTCTCGGACGCGTCCGCGCAGGCTGAGCTGCTTGGGTGGCTTGACGCGCGGGCGTGGGCGACCGCGGAGCCGTCCGAGCGTGCTGTTCGATCTCGCGACAGCTCGCCTGATCGAGGGGAAGGTGTTGTTGCCCGGCGCGAGCGTGCTCGCCCGGGCGGTCACCGCGGCGCGCGATCGTGCCGCCGCCCGGCTGTACCCGTCGCTCTCCGGAGTCGCCACCGGGCACCGCGGGCCTCGTTTTGAGGAGCTGTTGGATGTTCCCGAGGGCGAGCAGCTTTCGCGTTGGGGAGGAGCTTCGTGCGGGCCCGCGGAAGTTGACCGCATTGGAGGTCGCGGAGGACTTCGAGCGTCTGGTGGCTGTCCGCGCGGTCGGCGTTGGCGAGCTGACCGTCGATGTTCCTCCCGGCCGGGTGCGCGCGCTCGCGCGGTACGGCTTGAGCGCCAAAGCGCACACGCTGCGTCGTTTGAGCCCACAGCGGAGGACCGCGACGCTGCTGGCGGCGTTGTGGCAGCTGGAGCTCGACGCGACCGACAACGCGCTGATCCTGCTCGACCAGGTCACCGACGTGCTGCTCTCCCAGGCCAACCGCGAACACAAGGACCGCCGTTACAAGCAACTCCCGGAACTCGATCGTGCCGCTCGCGCGTTGCGGGCCGCCGTGCTCGTCCTGCTCGACCCGCCGCCCGGAGGGATCGAGGAGCTGTGGAGCGCGATCGCCGCCCACGTCCCCCGCAGCGAGTTGGAGCTCGCGACCGACACGGTGCGGCGCCTCGTCTCGCAGCCCGATGCGCAGGACGGACAGGACGCCGCGTTCCGTGAGGAGCTGCTGCGCCGCTACCAGAGCCTCAGGCGCTTCATGCCGGTCCTGCTCGACACCGTCGTAGTCGAGGCCGCGCCCGGAGGACAGGCGGTCCTCGCGGCGATGACGTCGCTGCCGGCGCTGGAGGGCCGTGCGGGCCGGGTCAGCGCCGCGACGGTGTCGCTGAAGGTCGTCAATGGGCGCTGGCGCCGACTTGTGCTTGCCAACCCGCAGCTCGGGGAGCACGAGGTCGACCGGCGCGCATACACCTTCTGCGTGCTGGAGGCACTCCAGGCAGCGCTGAACCGACACGACGTGTTCGTTTCCCGCTCCGGCCGCTTCACGGACCACGCGGGCGAAGCTGCTCCACGGACCCGCGTGGACCGCGGCACGGCCGGAGATCTGCGCCGGCCTGAGCCTCGACCCCCGCGCCGCAGCGAGCGCTCGAGCAGCTCAGCGCTCAACTGGACAGCGCGTACCGGCAGACCGCCGAGCGGCTCGAGGCCCGCAAGCGTCTGAGCTGCGTGGCCAGATCGCTGACCGGGTCCTGCTCCGCGCGGCAGGGGAGTCTGAGCTGCCCCGACGTGCTTGCAGGGTTCCTTCAGGCGATCTACTGAAACGAAGCGCTCGCGAACCTCGAGCTGGCTCCCAACCCCGAGGAAGCCGAGCACTGGTCGCGCCGGCAACATCGAGAGTGCCGCTCAGCCAGGGTGAGCGGCAGTCCTCGTGTCGCTTGCGAGGAGCGCGATCGACGGCCCGCCGGCAAGCGGCGTGGCGAGTCGAAGCAGACGTGCTGCGCCAACGCGAGATGGATCGCCTGACGATCCCGTGCGCTCGCGGAGCCGTAAACCGCGGAGCGCAGTAGCCGATGACGGAATGTCACTTTGTCGCTGATGGTGAGTAGTCCGAGTCCGCTCGCCAGCTGGGTCGCGGTCAGTCCTCGAGGCAGCTCAGGCAGCGCCAGCTGGTTAACCCGGGTCTCCGCCACTATGCGATCACACACTTGCTCATCCAACCTGAATGGCACCGTCGCGCTCAGCAGCGCGCGAGCCTCGAGCGTCGCTGTCGCGCGACCCGCCTACCTCGAGCTTTGGCAGGTGGCGGAGCGGATCCCCGGTTCGCGGGCCGCAACCGCCACCCCCACGGGCTCGGCCAGCAGGCGACGCGCCACGAAAGCGAGGGTCAGCGCCGCAGCCCGATCTTACCATTGCGCCTCATCAACGACACACAACAAGGCCGCTCGTCAGCCACCTCCGAGAAGAAGCCCAACACCCCTAACCCGACAAGGAACCGATCCGGCGCCGCACCCACCCTCAGCCCAAAGACGACCTCGAGCGCCTGTCGCTGGGGAGTCGGAAGCCTTTCGAGCCAGTCGAGCAGCCGTGCGCACAACTGCTGAAGACTATAAACTAGACTGTTGGCTGCGCCAGCGCGAGGGCGCTCCAGCAGATAGCTTGCGGTTCGCACGTCCGTCGACCTTCGACTCGTCCCCGTTGGCGCTACCGGTCCGGCAATCGGATCTCTAGCCAGGTCGACGACGCTCTCTGGGCGGCGCCCAACCGCCTCGATAAGGAGGAGGGCTTAGTGCCAGCATCGAGATGCTCGACGACGTGATCTTCCACGACTCGGGGATCCAGGACGCGACCAAGAAGCTTCAGACCAAACGAAACAAAGCTTCTGGATACGAGCGGACCGAGCGGTGCTCGCACCGAGCGAAGGAACTATTCGCCCCACCGCGCATCGCTCATCGCGCGATGGCCGTATCGCGATCCGGTCGCCCTGAGGCGCTCGCGATCGACGGCGTGTGGCCGTCGCCGATGGGGCCTGCCGGGCCGTCTGAGTGGCACCCCGGAGCCGGCCGAATCGCGGCGCTTGGCGCCGTGGCGGCGGGTGCTTCGGGGCTGGCGCGTGGACGTCGGCGCGGGCGGGCGCGGCGGAGGGCGCAAGATCAAGACGGTAGGCTGCTGCTGCGAGACGAGACGGGGGCTCAGCGCGGCTAGACCGATCCAGAGGCGACGTGCGATCACAGTCCCCGCCGGGGGTGGCGCCGCCGCGTTGGTACCGGCCGTTGAGCGTGCTGGCGACGGGCCGGCCGGCAGCGGCCGGCTTCCCGGAGATTCCGCCTGTCGCCTGTGGATAGCTTCTCGCCGGTGGACTCATGACCCCTCGACGATTGAGCCCGTGAACGGGTGCGTCGCAAGCGATGGAATCGGATCGTTGGCGTCTTGCATCCGATCGCGCACGCAGCAGCCCGGCGCGCGAGTTCGCCGGCGAACTACTTACCCCGCATCAGCTGCGCGCGCAAACTCGAGGAGCGAAAGCACACGCCGCGAGTACCGCGACCGCGACTCAACCCGACACGCGCATTCCGGGTGACGCAAGCCGTGACGCCCAGCGCCAACGAAGCTGGCGAGCGGCTGACCAGATCACGCGCCACGCGAGTTCTGGTCAGCGCGTGGCGCGCGCCCGGCTGATAGCGGAGACGGTCTCAGGGGAAGGGAAGGTAGGTAAACGGAATCGCGCAATAGCGGTGGCCGCCCGAGCAGATCGGCCCCGGTGAAGCTTCAGAACTGGCTGTCGCCGTCGTCAGCCGCCTGCGGGACGTCGAAGTCGTCGTCGCGGATCGCGGTGCAGCGTCTTAGGCGCAACGGCCGCGACCAGGGCGCGAACTGCTTGACCGGCCCCGTCCGCGTGCTCACGCTGAGCGGACATCACGACCACCCCGATCATCCAGGCGTGGACGGGAGGACAGCGATGCTCGACGCTCCTGACGACCACGACGACGGCACCGACCCCACGGGACTCCCCGCTGGACGCGGCGAACAACCGGTTCGCAGCCCGCCCCGGGGGCTTGCACACGCGCGCGCGCGCG
>JBEKRJ010000498.1:0-4392 GCA_049518835.1 Solirubrobacteraceae bacterium | reverse complement strand
GGGCACATCCTCCGGTTGCGCGCGGCGCATCGTCCTGGTCTGGGTCATCGCTGGTGGATGCTCCCGCCTAGTGAATGCTGCCGCTGGCGGCCGCTCGGTCGCGCAGCCGGCCGCCGGCGCGCCGTGCCGGCTGAGCGCCCGATCGGCTTCGGTCGCCTGACGCGCAAGGAGGACGCTCGCCTGATCCGCGGCCGCGGCACCTACGTCGACGACATCCGGCTGCCGCAGATGCTGCATGGCGCGATCCTGCGCAGCCCGCTCGCGCACGCAAGGCTCGTCTCGATCGACGTTGCGCCGGCGCTCGCGCATCCGAAGGTGCACGCCGTGATCACCGGCAAGGAGATGCTCGCGCGCGGGCTGGCGTGGATGCCGACGATGTCGGGCGACACGCAGGCCGTGCTCGCGACCGACAAGGTCCGCTTCCAAGGGCAAGAGGTGGCGTTCGTGATCGCCGACGACCGCTACTCCGCGCGCGACGCGCTGGAGTTGATCGACGTCGAGTACGAGCAGCTGCCGGCGCTCGTCGACCCCACCTCGGCCCTGCGAGCCGACGCGCCCGTGATCCGCGACGACCAGCCCGGCCGGCGCGACAACCGGATCTTCGACTGGGAGTCCGGCGACCGCGCGGCGACCGATCGCGTGTTCAGCCGCGCCGAGGTGGTCGTCGAGCAGGAGATGCTCTATCCCCGCTCGCACCCGGCGCCGATGGAGACCTGCGGCGCGGTCGCGCAGTTCGAGCGGGTCAGCGGCAAGCTGACGCTGTGGTGCACGACGCAGGCGCCGCACGCCCACCGGACGCTGTACGCGCTGCTCACCGGCCTTCCGGAGCACAAGATCCGCGTGATCTCGCCCGACGTCGGCGGTGGCTTTGGCAACAAGGTCCCCGTCTATCCGGGCTACGTGTGCGCGCTCGCCGGCGCGATGCTGACCGGCCGCCCCGTCAAGTGGATGGAGGATCGGACCGAGAACCTGATGTCGACCGGGTTCGCCCGCGACTACCTGATGCGCGGCGCGATCGCCGCGACGGCGGCGGGCAAGATCCTCGCCGTCAGCGTCGACGTGATCGCCGACCATGGCGCGTTCAACGCCGCCGCACAGCCGAGCAAGTACCCGGCCGGGTTCTTCAACGTGTTCACCGGCTCCTACGACCTCGCGGCGGCCCACTGTCACGTCACCGGCGCGTACACCAACAAAGCGCCGGGGGGGTGGCGTACGCGTGCTCGTTTCGCGTCACCGAGGCCGTGTACCTGGTCGAGCGGCTGGTCGATTGCCTCGCCGACGAGCTTGGTCGAGATCCTGCGCAGCTGCGGCTGGCAAACCTGATCGCGACCGAGCAATTCCCGTACCGGTCAAAGACCGGCTGGGTGTACGACTCGGGCGATTACGAGCGCGCATTGCGGTTGGCGCTCGAGCGGGCCGGCTATGACACCCTGCGCGCCGAGCAGGCCCGCCGCCGAGCGCGAGGCGAGCTGATGGGGATCGGCGTCGCGTTCTTCACCGAAGCCGTCGGCGCCGGTCCGCGCAAGCACATGGACATCGTCGGCCTGGGGATGAACGACGGCGCCGCGCTGCGCGTGTACCCGACCGGCAAGGCCCAGCTCGCAATCAGCGTGCAAACCCAGGGCCAGGGTCACGAAACCGCGTTCGCGCAGATCGTCGCGCACGAGCTCGGGATCCCGCCCGAGGACGTCGATGTGATCCATGGCGACACCGACACGACCCCGTACGGCCTGGGCACGTACGGATCGCGCTCGACGCCGGTCAGCGGCGCCGCGACGGCGCTGGTCGCGCGCAAGGTCCGCGAGCGCGCGCGGCTCGTCGCCGCCGCGATGCTGGAGGTCGCGCCCGCCGACCTCGAGTGGGAGCTCAGCCCACCCGCCCGCTGGTTTGTCAAGGGTGACCCCGAGCAGGGCGCGACGATCCAGCAGATCGCGATGGCCGCGCGCGGAGCCGTGGAGCTGCCCGAGGGCGTCGAGAGCGGCCTCGATGCAGAGACCGTGTATGACCCTCCCAACCTGACGTTCCCGTTCGGCGCCTACGTGTGTGTGGTCGAGATCGACCCCGAGACCGCAAAGGTGACCGTCCGGCGGTTCGTCGCGGTCGACGACTGCGGCACGCAGATCAACCCGATGATCGTCGAGGGCCAGATCCATCGCGGCCTCACCGACGGCGTCGGGATCGCGCTGATGGAGCAGATCGCGTTCGATGCGCACGGCAACTGCCTCGCTGCTTCGCTGATGGATTACCTGATCCCAACCGCCGTCGAGGTGCCCGAGTGGGAGACCGACTACACGGTCACCCCGTCGCCGCACCATCCGATTGGCGCCAAGGGCGTCGGCGAGTCGGCAACCGTCGGCTCGCCGCCCACGATCGTCAACGCGATCTGCGACGCGCTCGCCCCGTTCGGGGTGCGGCACGTCGACATGCCGTGCACGCCCTCCCGCGTGTGGGAGGCGATGCAGCGCGGGACCGCCCGGCGGTGAGCGGCGAGTTCGTCACCGGACTGGTGCTCGCCGCCGGCGGCTCCAGGCGCCTGGGCGTCCGAAGCAGCTGTTGCCGTTCGGCGCCGGCACGCTGCTCGGGCACGTGCTCGATACGGCTCGCGCCTGCGACTTCGATCAGCTCGTGTGCGTGCTCGGCCGCGAGGCGA
Source organism: Solirubrobacteraceae bacterium (assembly GCA_049518835.1). GTDB lineage: Bacteria > Actinomycetota > Thermoleophilia > Solirubrobacterales > Solirubrobacteraceae > Palsa-465. Next base: position 1,742 of record JBEKRJ010000498.1, on the reverse strand, counting down.
CCGAGGTGCAGGCACGCGTCGATCTCAGTGCCGTCGCGGTGGTCGTCAACGATCGCTTCGGCGAGGGCTGCTCCTCGTCGATCGCGGCGGCGCTGGCGGCGGTCGATCCGCGCTGTCAGACGCTGGTGCTGATGCTCGGCGACCAGCCCGGCGTCGACCGCGCGACGGTCGCGACGCTGCTGGCGGGGCGTGGCGACGCGCCGTTGGCGGCGTGCGCGTATGCGGACCGGCGCGGTCATCCGCTCGCGTTCGCGCGCAGCACGTTCGCCGCGCTGGCGCAGCTGCACGGGGACAAGGCCGTCTGGAAGCTGATCGACCGCCGCGCCGGCGAAGTCGTCGACGTGCCGATCGCCGGGGCGATCCCGCCCGACGTCGACACGTGGGAGGACTACCGGACGCTGGCGTCGGCGCCCTGCGCCGGCCGGATGCGCGCCGGCAGGTAGGCGATCCAGATCAAGATCGCGACACCGCAGGCGCAAGCGAGCGGCAGCCAGTGACCGGCCTTCAGCAGCAGCGCGCCGGCGACCGCGCCGGCAAGCATCGCGATCACGGCCGCGATCCGCCGGACGGACCCTTTGCCAGTGCCCCCGAACAGGCGCGATTCCGCCGCCAGGCCGGTCAACGTCATCGTCAACACGGTCGTGGTCAGATCGGGGACGCCGAGTCGCCGCACGGTCGCGTTGCGCAGCCCCATCGCGAACGCCAGCAGCGCGATCACGGCATCGCCCGACGGCGCGTTGGGCCGCACGTCGACGATCGCGACCAGCAGCGTCGCGGCTGCGACCAGCACCGCCTCGATCGTCAGCGCCCAGCCGATGTTGGCGACCTGGCGCTGACCGAGCGCCGCGGCCAGCATCCCGCCGGCGCCGGCGCCGGCGACGAATGCCGCCATCGAGACCGCCGGCGCCACCACCGGCAGCCCCTTGGCGCCCCCGATCCCGAACCCGAGCAGGACGACGTTGCCGGTCATGTTGGCGCTGAACACGTGATCGAAGCCGAGATAGCTGGCGGCGTCGATCAGCCCGGTCGTGAACGTCAGCGCGAGCAGCGACGCGACGAGCGGATGGCGGATGCTCGTCGGCGGGCCGGCGCCGTGGCCGGCGCCCGCGTGCGACGCCGGGCTCGAGGCCGTGACCGTGGCTGGTGCGGGGTCGCTCAAGCCTCGCCCGCGATCACGAACGCGACATCGTCGGCGTAGAGGTCCCGGAGCGCACCAGCACCCATCAGCTTGACGAATCGGTCAAGCCCTGTCACGCGACATACCCGACGGTGGGCGTCCGCTCGCGCCGGCGACGCGGGATCTGACAGTGTCAACGCGGTGAGCGGATCGGCTGGGCCGGGGCGAAGCTGAGACAGAGTTCGCGCCTGTGACGCTCCTCCGCGCATGCGCGGGTTTACCTTCCAGTCTCGACGCTCCGCCCCGGCGAAGCCGTAAAGCAAGTGCAACTCTCGCTCACGATGATCGGCAGCGAGCGCGGGTACTGAAGCGGGGAGGCCGTGGGCTACGCGCCTTGCGCGATCAGGCGTGTGTAGTAGACCAATGCGGCCGCGAGCACGGCGGCGCCGTAAAAGCCGACCCCGAAGTAGCCGAAATCGATGTGCAACCCGAACTTCACCGCCAACAGCGCGGCGGCGGCGAACGCCGCCACCTGTCTCGTCATCGCCCGACTGCCGCCGATTGGCGGTATCTCCACATCCGGCACCAGCCGCTCAACCGCCAGATCCGCGAGCAGCGCAACGAC
>JBEKRJ010000497.1:0-4412 GCA_049518835.1 Solirubrobacteraceae bacterium | reverse complement strand
GGGCAATTCTCTCACATATGGATGTGAGTGTCAAGACTTTTAGTGTCTACATTTTCCGGGTCATAGAAGCCCAAATCCCTGCAGACACAGGCGATTTCGCCCGCAAGAGGCAAAAACTTCCGTTTAGGCCCTGCACCGGGCAAGAAGCCATGGCCCTCCCCCGGCGGCGGTCGAGGCAACTACCAGGATGACCTATGAGAAGTCCGTGGCTGTCTCCGCTCGCTTGCCCACGACGGCGCCCGTTGAACACCGACCGACCACCTTGTGGCCATGCGGCGACGCGGTCTTTCGCTCTATCAATGCGATCGTGAGCGGGATCACCGCGCCGTCAACGTGTGTGTGGCGAACCACTCGTCGGCGACGGCGCCCGCCGTTCCCGAGCTGCCCGCCGTCGCGTGTGCGCCGGGTCCCGTCGCGCTGCCCGATGCTGAGTGAACAGTCAGCGGGACCCCGATCGGGCTTCCGCAGCGCTGGTGTTGGCACAGATTCCGGAGCGGCCGAGCACCTCGCCAGCGTGATCGCCAGAGAGGCCTGCTTGCTCAAGCGCGCGCACGCGCGTGTCGGCACTGCCGTGCCCGAGCAGTCGTCCGTCGTCTCCATAGACGTTAAACCGTCCACTCGCAATTGCGATGATGGCCGACGACCCGCCGCCCCTCTTGGCAGCGTCACCGCGAAATCATGTACTGGCCCAGCCATCGCGATTACCGGATCCGGAGGCAGATCTTGAACGCGTTCACGAATCGCAGCGTGGGCCTTTCCGAGGGGTCCTGACCGGCAAGGTCGACCATGGTGGCCAGGAACATGGCCTTCGGATACTCCCGGCCCAGGTCACGGGAGCTCATCGACATGCACGGCGTTGATGCCGGGGTAGGTGAAGAAACTGCTGACCACAAAGACGATGCTCGCGAGCCCGAGCCGAAATCGTCCAGCGCGATTGTGACCCCGAGCCCTTTGATCGATTCCAGCCGACTCTGAGCCCGCCGCGCGAGCGTGACCGCGGCCGTCTCTGTGATCTCGAGGGACAGACGCGAGGGCTGCACACCGCGCTGAGAGCTGCGACTCACCAGGTCAGCGGCGAGATCGCGCTGCTCGAGGATGATCGGCGAGATTGATCGCGACCGTGATCTCTCGCGCAGCGTCTCCCCACGCGCTGATCCCGGTGTTCAATATGGGTTGCCCGGGCACGGTGAGCTCCCACATCGTCCGCTCGTGCACCTCAGCCAGCCAGATGAACTCCTCGGGCTCGAGCGCCCCCCGCGCGGGATGCTCCCACCGCGCCAACGCTTTCGCACCAACGACCCGACCGGTCCGTGCCTCAGCCGGCGGCGGGTAGTAGAAGACGACTTCGCCGCGCTGATCCCGTGGCGCAACTCGTGTCGGTCGCACAACGCTCGACGTCGTCAGAGGCTCCGGGATCACACGCTACGGGCCTGAGCACCCGTCGGACCGGCCGCGCCGTTCGGGCCGCGGCTGGCAGCGTCCTCGCCATGGCAGCGGCCTCACGCGACGAACATTCGGGGCGGTTGATCCGCTCGGGGCGCGGGGCGTGGACTGCGTGCGGATCGGCGAGCGCGTCGGCTCGGCTGTAGGGCGGCCGAGGTGCGCTACGCGCACGGCGCTGGCACCGGGCCCACGCGGGTGGTGGGCCTCGGCGGTGCTAACGGACCGCTGCGGGTCGGCCGATACTCAGACTGCATGTCTCTTGAGCCGAATCTGGAGGAGCAGGCGCAGTTCGCGGAGACATTGCAGCGCCCTGGCACCGGGTTGAGTGCGGCAGAGCGCAGGACCGAGGTGCTGGTGGCTGCGGGGTTCGTCGCTGCCGCGGCGGGCGTGTGGTTGCTGTGTCCGCCGTCCTCGTTCGCGTTGTGGCCCGCGGCTGTCTGTCTGGTAGTTCTGGCGCTCGCGACACGGATCCGCATCGACATGCCGCTCGGGTACACGGCACCGACGCAGTTGGCGTTCGTGCCGTTGCTGTTCGCGATGCCGGTCGCGCTGGTCCCAGGCGCCGTGGTGCTGGCGTGGCTGATCGGGCTCCTTCCCGAAGTCCTCAGCGGCGCGCGCAAGCCAAGCCGGCTACTGATGGCGATCGGCAACTCGTGGTGCGCGATCGGCCCCGTGGCGGTGTTCGCGCTTGCGGGCACGGCTCCGCGCGACGCCGGCGCGGTGCTGCTCCTGGCCGCGCTCGCGGCGCAGTTCACCGTTGATCTCGTTGTCTCGACGACGCGCTTTGCGATCAACCGCGGCGCGGCAGTCGCCGCGCAACTGAGCGATGCATGGGTCTACGCGATCGATGCCGCACTGGCGAGCATCGGGCTGATCATCGCCGAGGACATTCATGGCCACCCAGTCGCGGTCTTCGCGCCCCTGCCGCTGCTCGCGCTCCTGCGGGTGCTGGCGCGCGAGCGCCGGCAGCGCCTGGAGAGCATGCTGGAGCTCAACAACGCCTACCGCGGCACGGCACTCGTGCTCGGGGATGTCGTCGAAGCAGATGACGAGTACACCGGGATCCACTGCAAGAGCGTCGTGGCGCTGGCGCTCACCGTCGGCAAGGCGCTGGGGCTGAATGCCGAGCGCAAACGCAACCTCGAATTCGCGGCCCTATTGCACGACGTCGGCAAGATCGCGATCCCGAAGGCGATCATCAACAAGCCGGCCAGCCTCGATCCCGATGAGTGGATGCTCGTCAAGACCCACACCGTCGAGGGGCAGAAGATCCTCGACCGGGTCGGAGGGTTCATGCGCGAGGTCGGCGTCATCGTCCGCTCCCATCACGAACGGTGGGACGGAGCAGGCTATCCCGACGGCCTGGCTGGCGATGCAATCCCGCTGGAGGCGCGGATCATCGCCTGCTGTGACTCCTGGAACGCGATGCGCACGACTCGCCCCTATCGACAGGCGCTGCCGCAGGAGACGGCCGTCGCCGAGCTCAGAGCCAATGCCGGGCGTCAATTTGACCCGAGGATCGCAGAGGTTCTGCTCGCAGTCGTCGCCTCCCCACACACCGACGCTGCCGCGAGCGCGCCGGCACGCGAGAGACAGCCGCAGCTCAGCTCAAACCGATCCGCCGGGATCTCCGTCCTGTCCTCCTGACCAGGACGCGGGCCGACAGCGAGGGCCCCGGGACCCACCCAGATGCACCTCCAGGGCGGCGTGAGGGCTCGAGCACACGCGCCGATGCGAGGCGACCACCCGTCACTGCCTCGGGCGACCCATGACCCGAATCCGCGCGAGCGGGATCGCGGCGACCGAACATCCGTCCAGTCCGCGAACGACGGCTCCCGTCAAGAGGCCAACCCAGTCGACTAGAAAATGGATCTACGACAATCGCACTGACAAGGGCAAACCCGGCGTGAGCCGGGGACGCAAAGCCAGAGGTCTCACACCGGGTGAGATAGCTCGGCCGCCAGCGCTCACCACGGAAGGTGCGTACACATGAAGAACAGCAGCTCCAGTCGCCGCAGACGCCAGGCAGGCGTTCGCAGCGCCCTCGCAGTCGTGATCGCGACGCTCGCGGTAAGCCCGTCGCTGGCATCCGCCGCAACCATCACCGCCGCGAATTGCACGATGCCGACGCTATCGACGCCGTTTGCGTCGTTCGGCGACGACAGTCAATATGCGTTGCTGCCCGGCGAGGCCCTCAACAGCTTCACCGGCACCGGATGGACTCTGACCGGCGGCGCAAGCATCGTCACGACAACGCTGTACGGCGGGGCGACGACCGGCTCCGTTCTGGACCTCCCCGCGGGCTCGCAGGCGGTCAGCCCGCTGATGTGCGTCGACAACGACTTCCCCAGCATGCGAACGATGATCCGCCAGCTGACGGGACATGTCGGCGTCACCGTCGAGGCGACATTGGCGGGTGCGAGCACGCCGATCAGCTCAGGCACGATCCACGCCCAGACCCCGGGAGCCTGGGGCCTGTCAGGCCAGTTCCATACCCAGCTCGCAAACCAGACCGGATGGCAGCTCGTCCAGTTCACGCTGCTCCCGGGAGGCACTTCCGGCGAATCGCAGATCTATAACCTCTACGTCGATCCACGCTACTCCGACTGAGAACCCAGACCCCAAGTTGCCACCTGGGCGACCCCGGAGCAAGCCCACGCCGCTCGCCAGCCTAGCCTGCGCAAGTCCCGGACCGATTCGGCGGCAGTAGCTACATCCCCGGATAAACCGAGGAGGCGCAGAGCGGGCATGGTCACAGGCAGAGCTGGGCGACTGGATCTCGGGTCGAGTCGTCTCTCTCGAGCCTTTGCGCTTCCAGTTGGCCGTTCCGGGTAGTTGAGTGGTCATCCGTGCCTGGTGTAGGCGTCGCACCGTAGTTCCGTAGAATGGTGGCCCACACAGCGAGACAAAGATGCGCCGCCTCCACTTCTTCAAAGCAGGCCGGAGGCGGGAGGCGGCGCCAAACAAAT
>JBEKRJ010000496.1:0-4413 GCA_049518835.1 Solirubrobacteraceae bacterium | reverse complement strand
CAGGACGGGGCGCCTTACGGCCGCGGCCTGGCCACCCGGTTCGTGTGGCGCCGGCTAACAGCCGTCGACCGAGACGCCGAGCTGCACGCGCGTCTTTGGCCGCAGCGGCGCGTCGTCGCGTGTCACGCCCGTCTGCCTGAAATGCCGGGGGCCGCACGCCGGCTTCTTACGACTACTACAGCAACAAGTCTGTCAAACACGACCACAAGGAGCACGTAGTGAACATCAACCGCGTAGTGCTGACAGGAAACCTGACGCGGGATCCCGAGCTGCGAGCGACACCGGGCGGCCTGTCGGTCTGCAAGCTCGGGATCGCGGTCAACACGCGCCGCAAGAACGGCCAGACGGGGGAGTGGGAGGAGAAGCCCAACTACTTTCGCGTGACCGTGTTCGGCCGCCAAGCCGACAGCTGCGGGCAGTACCTGTCCAAGGGGCGGCCGGTCGCGATCGACGGGCGGCTCGAGTGGAGCCAGTACGAGAGCGAAGGCGTGCGACGCGAGTCGATCGAGATCATCGCCGACACCGTCCAATTCCTCGCCGGCCGCGACGACACCGCCAGCACCGGCACCAATCAGTTCAGGGCTGAGCGCCGCGACACCGAGAGCGATGTGCCGATCGACGTCGGCGACTTCGACATCGGCCCCGCCGTGTCGATTGCCGGCCAGGCGCTGGACGATGACATCCCGTTCTGAGATGGGCGAGACGTTCGTGACGGGCGGCGCTCGGCGTGGGTGCGGGACCCGCGAGCCCGGCGGCGCGTATCTGGCGGTGCCGCTCGGGCCGGGCGGGCGGCCGGTCGAGGAGTTCCTGATCGACCCGCCGGCCGTCGTCGACGCAAACGCGCTGGGGTTGTCGGCGGTCGGCGTGACGCTCGTGGACCGCGACGGCGTGACGCATGTGCTCGACATCGTGGGGCGCGGGCACTATCCGACCGTCGCGGGGTTCGTCGACGAGGCCCGACGACTGGGCGTTTCCCGAAGGATCGCGAAGACCAGCGAGTTCGCGCGGATCAGCGAGCACTCACGGCTGCTGCTGTTGCACGCCGACGCCGACATTGCCAACGCCGAGGAGTTCCCCACCACCCGAAGCTGCCCGTGCCTGGTCGATGAGCACCTCGCGGCTGGGTTTTCAGGCATGTGCGCCCGGCTGCACTGGGACGAGCCGCTGATCGCCGCTCACCATCGCCTCGCGATCTTCGCGACGTTTCCTGTTGTGCAGATCGAGGTCGTCCGCGACGCCGTCGCCGGCGGGCACGCCGACACGATCAAGCGTGCGTCGGTCGCGGGCGTGCCGGTGATCGAGGTCGATCAATGACCGCGACCGAACACAGCGCGCAGCTGGAGCTGCTGCCAGCCCGCACGCCGGACGTGCATTACGAGGTGGTTGGACTCGTCGACGTGGCCGGCTATCAGGCCGCTCGGCCGGCAGCCGAGCTGGTCGAATTGATCGCACGCGTCGGGCGGCTGCTGCAGCCGCTCGTGGTCGTCGCGCAGGCAGACGGCCGCTACCGGATCGTGGACGGCCGCCGCCGTGCGAAGGCGGTGTCGCTGCTGGAGGGGGAGGGCCGCTGGCCTTCCCCGGCTACCGTCCCCGCGCTGATCGTCGCCGCTGCTGACAGTTGCGGGGGGGTGGTCCGCGGCGGGTTGACGCTCGCGCTGCACGCCTCTCGCTCGCCGTCGCCAGCGAGCGAGCTGGCCGCGATCGAGACGATCCTCGCCACAGGCGCGGACGAGCGCGCGACGATCCGCGAGATCGCCGCGCAGACCGGAATGCCGATCCAAACCGTCAAACGCCGTCTACGGCTACGAGCGCTCTCGCCGGCGCTCAGAGCCGCGTTTGAACGCGGTCAGCTCGCCGCCAGCGTCGCGGAGCGCGCCGCCCGGCTGACCGCCGAACAGCAGGAGACACTCGAGCAGATCCTCGCCGCCGGCGGGCGCGTCACGCTGAGCGACGTCCAAGACACCACACGCCGTCGCAGCATCGACGCCGTCGCCACGCTGCCCGACGGCGTGTTCGAAGATCGCCACACGCCGTGGCAGCTGACCGTCCGCGGTCACCTGCAAGCCGCGCTGGAGGCGATCCCGCCGTCAGAACGCGAGTCACAGCTCGCACACACGATCACCAACGCCGGCGCCCAAGCACACAAGCCAAGCGCGGCGGTCGGCCACAGGCCAACAGGAGCCACAAGCGAGCGCGCCTCGCCCGCGGATCGCGACCCCAGCGATCGTCTACTGCACGAGCTGGCACACGTCGCGCGCTACCTGCACCAGCACGGCATCGGCGACGGCGCTTGCGCCGTCACGGACGCGATCCGAAAGCTGACACCGACACCACAGGAGAATGCTTGACCGGCCTGAAGGCGGGCCTCGCCGGACTGGCGACCGCGACCGCCATCAGCGGCTGCTCAACGCAGCCCTACAGCAAAGCGCACACGACGGCGCAAGCGGGGCATCCGCCGCGGGGGACGGCCGCGCGCCCAACGGGCTGACGCATTCGACTGCACCGCGTCACCACGGGCAGCCGATGTCCGCGCCGCACACCTGGCATGACAACGGACACGGCCTGTTCGCAGAGCCCGACCCGCGCTGCACCCCCGGCGCCATCGACCGAGCCGTCGACCAGCAGAACATCGACCAGACGATCTGCCGGCCCGGCGGCTACACGCGGTCAGTCCGTCCGCCAGAAAGCGTCACGGCACCCGAGCAGCGCGCTGCAATGGCCGCATACGGCAACGACACCGGCTGTCGGCCGTCGAACTCGGTCATCTCGTGCCCCTGTCGTTAGCTGGAGCTACCAACGATCCCCGCAACCTCTGGCCAGAGGCCGCCGACTACCACAACCTCCCCGCCAACAGCATCTACCGCAATCCCGAGAACCGCCTGGAGAAAAAGTCATCTGAACTCGTCTGTCGCGGACACGTTTCGCTCGCGTTCGCTCAGATCAGACGCTAATGCTAATCGCGACCGACTGGGTCAGCGCCTACCGCACCTACGTGCAATAGACGACCAACAAACGACCAGCACAACGTCCCCCCGAACTCCGACACCCTCGACTCACACCAGCATGCAAGCGAGCGTCAGCGCTCGCTTGCATGCCCACATCAGCGAAGCTCGCGGCAGCATCACGAACCCACGGACACCCGGCGACCATCCCCGCCGCGCCGATTCCCGCCCAGACGGCCCACGCCGACCACGCGCCAACAACAGGTCACTCGACCCGCCTGCCGCGGAGGCGTGGTCGAGCGCAACCATCGCGACGAGGCGCCATTTTTTTGCGCACATAGTTGTGTGCGCAATCGTCCTTGGTGATGAGCATATCGAATTCCAGCACCGGCCAGAACCGGCCTCGCCTGGCTTCGAGCTTTGCGAACCACCTCGTGGAGCTGCGGCAACACACGAGCCGATGCTGTCCGACGCGACCACTGGAGCGCAAAACGCTGCCGATCGAGGAGTCCGGTAGGGGAAGCTAGCAACCGGTGGCAGTCGGCGAGTCGTCGTACGTGGCGATCCAGCTCATGTCGTCGCGCAGTGCGGCGCAGACGCGGTCGATCGCGTCGGCCAGCTCATCGCAGGCGACCGCCACGACGTGTCCATCAGAGCCGGCGAGTGCGAGGTTGTAGGCGGCTGCCGCCCGGTCGAAGTCACGCCAGAGATCGTCTACTCCAGGGCGGCCGGTCCCAGGCTGCAGCTCCCATGGCGGCGCGCTGCGCGCCGCGGCAGGGTTGGGTTTCCAGCGCAATCCCGCCTCGTAGCCCGCTCGCGCGGCCTGCGCACGCAGCCGGGCCGCCTGACCGGCGCCTTCCAGGCGCCTGACAAACCCCAGATCTCGCGGCGGGTGAAGGTGGGCGTGCATCGCCTCGCCCCACGCGATTGCCGCGGCCGCATTCATCTCGAGGGCGCGCTTGCGCGCAGCAGGGTCGGCGCCCATTCAGTACATCGGCGTCGTGTCGGGTTCGTCACTCCAGTCGCCGCTACCGCCGCCGACGGTCCACGAAGCTTCGAGGAGTCGGTCGACATCGTGCGCTCGAAGCCGGATGTTCTTCCCGAGCTTCAGGGCTGGAAGCCTGCCCTCGTCGATCCACCGATATATGGTCGCGCGCGACAGCTTGAGCCTTCTCGCGACCTCCGGGATGCTCAGGAACTCGTCCTCGCTCTCGTTGTTCGTCTCGCGCATTCCGGTCTTTCGGTCTCGTTGAGTCGGCGGGAGTCGCAACCCGCGATAGAGGTTACCGGCGCTGCTGGAGCGACCGGCGGGACGCGTCGGGAGTGCCCCCCGCCTCGACTGCTGGTTCCACCGGCACGACCGCTACGCAGTCGCCATCAGGAACACGGCGACGATCATCACCTCCGCCGACCGCCAGATGGGCGGCGACCTCCGGACTGCGTCGCCCGGCCGGGGTCCAACGTGATGACT
>JBEKRJ010000495.1:0-4419 GCA_049518835.1 Solirubrobacteraceae bacterium | reverse complement strand
GGTCACGATCTCGATCGTGCCGGACTGGCCCAGTGCCTCGATCGCGTTCGCGAGCAGGTTGGTCCACACCTGATTGAGCTCCGAGCCCCGTAGCGTGAGCTTGGGCAGGGTCCGGTCGTAGTTGCGCCGGACCTCGATCGCGGTGTGCTTGAGCTTGTGGCTGAGCACGGTCAGGGTCGTGTCGAGGCCGTCGTGAATGTCGGTCTCGACGACCTCGCCGCGGTCCATGAACGCGTATGCCTTGATCGCCTTCACGAGCTTGCCCATCCTGTCGGTCGATTCGGCGATCTCCGCCGCCAGTCCCTTGGCCGTCAGCGAGGCGGCGATCCAGGCGACGGCGTCGGCGGCGGCGGGCCCAGCCGTCGCGGCGAGCTGCTGCAGCCACGGGCCGTCGACCCCAGCGGCGACGAGCGGCTCGGTCAGCCGCCATGGCTGGGCCACCCCCAGTTGCTCGAGCGCCTCGAGCAGCTCGTCCTCGGCATCGGCGGCATCGAGTGGCGAGCGCAAGCCCTGTGAGGCGGCGCGCGCGATCGCCTCGCGCTGCATCGCGACCAGCTGCTTGGCGTGCTCGCGCTCGATCCCCGACTCGACGAACAGGCCCAGCGTCGAGGCCAGCACATCGAGCGACTCGGCCAGATCGGCCGCCGCGCGGCGCGCCGCCGCCGCGGGGTTGTTGAGCTCGTGCGCCAGCCCTGCGGCCATCGTCCCAAGCGACGCGAGCCGCTCGCGGCCCTGCTCGCGCGCGGCCCATCGCGCGGACACGATCGGCACGGCGCGCATCACGCGCCGGTGGACCGGACGCTGAGCGAGCGCCAGCTCGGTGAAGTCCTCGGGGGTGATCGCCGCGATGCGCACGGCGGTGACAGCGCGCATCTCGCCCGCAAACCCGGTCTCGGTCAGCGCCGTGATCGCGCCCATCCAGGTTGGCGCGACCTGGCGCGTGACCGGCTCGAGCCGGCCGGCTTCGAACACGATGCCCTGCACGACCCCTTCGAGCAGCAGGATCACGCCGGTCGACGGCTGCCGCGGCGGGGCGACGACGGCATCGGCCGGCAGCGCGCGGATCTCGGCGACCTCCTGCCAGCGGGCGAGCTGCTCGTCGTCGAGCTCGTCGAACAGATCGATCGTGCGCAGCTCCTGCAGCGACGGCCGCGCGACGGTCATGCGCTGGCCAGGTACTCGTGGATCAGCGACACCGCCATCGAACCCTCGCCGACGGCGCTTGCGACCCGCTTGATCGAGCGCATCCGCACGTCGCCGGCGACGAACACGCCGGGCACGCTGGTCTCGAGCATGTACGGGTCGCGTGACAGCGGCCAGCCGCGGTCGCGCACGTCGGCGCCGGCGAGGATGAAGCCGCGCTCGTCGCGCGCGACCACGCCGTCCAGCCAGTCGGTGCGCGGCGCCGCGCCGATGAACACGAAGCACGCGTCGACCTCCTCGACGGTCTCGGTTCCATCCGCCGCCTGGATCCGCAGCGCGCGCAGGTGCCCGTCCGCGCCCTCCGCCGAGAGCGCCTGAGCCCCGGTCCGCACCTCGATCTTCGGCAGCGCCGCGATCTGCTCGATCAGGTAGTGCGACATCGACTTCGCCAGCGAGTCGGCGCGCACGAGCATCGTCACGCGGCCGGCGTAGCCGCTGAAGTACACGGCCGCCTGGCCGGCGGAGTTGGCGCCGCCGATCACGACCACGTGCTGGTCCGCGCACGCCCGCGCCTCGGTCAACGCCGCCCCGTAATAGATCCCCGCGCCGGTCAGGTCCGCGAAGCCGGGCGCGCGCAGCTGGCGGTAGGAGATGCCCGACGCGACGAGCACCGTGCTCGCGCTCAGGGTCCCGCCGCCGGTCAGCTGCACGAGCCGCCCCGACCCTTCGACCGCCAGCTCCACCGCCTCCTGCACGGTGACGAGCTCCGCTCCCAGCCGGCGCGCCTGGTCAGTCGCGCGGCGAGCGAGATCGGACCCGCTGAGGCCCGCCGGAAAGCCCAGGTAGTTCTCGATCCGGCTCGACTGGCCCGCCTGGCCGCCCGGCGCCTCGCGCTCGACCATCACCGTGCGCAGACCCTCCGACGCGCCGTACACGGCCGCTGCCAGCCCGGCCGGGCCGCCGCCGACGATCACGAGGTCGTAGTGGTCGCTCATCGGTGCGGCCGAGATCCCAAGCCGCTCGGCGAGCTCGAGCATCGTCGGGCGCTCGAGGATCGAGCCGTCCTCGAGCAGCGCGACCGGGAGCCGGTCGGCTTCGACGCCCGCGACCGCGAGCAGCTCGCGCGCCTCGGTGTCGCGCTCGACGTCCAGCCACCGCCCCGGTACGCGGTTGCGCGTCAGGAAGTCACGGATGTCGTGCGTGTCCTTCGAGAACCGGTGGCCGATCACGCGCACGCCCCCGGACTCCAGCGCCGCGCCCGCCTCCCACGTCGTCAGCAGATCCTCGAGCACCGGGAACAGCTGCTCCTCCGGTGGGTCCCACGGCTTGAGCAGGTAGTAGTCCAGCGACACCTCGTTAATCGCCTGGATCGCCGCCTCCGTGTCCGCGTAGGCGGTCAGCAGCACGCGCTTGGCGTCGGGCACAAGCTCGCGCGCCTGCACGAGGTATTCGGTCCCCGACAGTCCCGGCATCCGCTGGTCGGCGACCAGCAGCGCCACCTGCTCGCCGCGCGTGCGCACCTGCCTGAGCAGGTCGAGCCCCTCGGCGCCGGAGCCGGCACGCAGCACGCGATAGCGCTCGCCGAACCCGCGCCGTAGATCGCGCGCCACCGCTGCCAGCACCGCCGGCTCGTCGTCGACCGCGACGATCGCGGGGCGGTGCCGGGGCCCGAGCAGACCCGGCTGATCCGCGTTGGCCGCTTGCGCTTCGTTCACCGACAACGATCCTAGGTGATCCGCTGACCGGGTTGGGTCCGCCGCGAGCGGGTTTGCGGCGTTCGCGCTGGGTACGCGCTTGCGCTGGAGTGGCCGGAGTCGACGTCGTCAGTCGAGCGCGCCCGGCGGCGCGAGCCATCGGCTCTCGAACGTGAGCACCACGGCGAGCCGGTCAAAGTCGTGGTCGTAGTGGATCACGCCGGCGCCCGCTTCCTGCGCGCACGCGGCAATCAGAACGTCTGGCAACCTGACGCGGTGGTGCAACGGGCCTGCAACCATTATCAGTTCTGGTAACGTTACTGATAGTGAGATCAAACGCCGACCTCTAAGGCAAGGAAAGGACGTTCATGTCTGGTTCGTGCAGGTGCAAGCGGTGTCGCGGTGGCGGTGCTGGGCGGCTTCGGGGGGCGCGCAAGCGCCGGTGGCTGTCGATCGCGCTCCTCGCCGTCGGGGCGGAGATCGCGATCCTGTGGTCGCGCGGCTACGGGGTCAGCGGCAACGTCGTCGTCCGCTGCCGGCAGGGTCACCTGTTCTCGACGATCTGGATTCCCGCAGCGTCGGTGAAGTCGCTTCGACTCGGCTGGTGGCGGGTGCAGCGCTGCCCAGTCGGCAAGCACTGGTCGCTCGTGACGCCTGTCAACAAGGCGGACCTGAGCGAGGAGCAGCGGCGCAGCGCGGCCGAGCACGCGGACATCCGAATCCCGTAAGCGCAGGGCCCGGCCTGAAATGCGCGCCGATCAGGCGGCGAGCTGTTGTGCTTGGTGGCGCAGCAGGAGCTGGCGGCATCGGTGAGGAGGGAGGGGTGGGCTGTGGTGGTGGCCCTGGGTGTAGTCGCATCCCAGCTGCGCCAGGGCTTGATGAGTGGTGCTGGTTTCGACGCCCTTGGCGGTGACTTGGAGGCCGAGGTTGTGGGCGAGGTCGATGATCGTGCGCAGCAGCGTGACGTCGTCGGGGTTGGTCTGGATGTGGGCGGTGAAGGTGCGGTCGATCTTGATTTCGTTGATGGGAAGTTGCTGCAGTTGCTTGAGGCTGGAGTAGCCGGTCCCGAAGTCGTCGATCGCGATCGTGACGCCCGTTTGGCGGAGCCGCTCGAGCATCGCTCGGGTGCTGCGCAGATCGGTGACCAGGCGGGTCTCGGTGATCTCGAGCTGGAGTGCGCCTGGGGGAAGTTGGTGCTCTGCCAGCAGCGCTTGGATCGTGGCGGGGAGGCTGTGGTCCAGGAGCGTGCGCGTCGAGATGTTGACCGAGACGCTGATCTCCAGGCCTGCTTGGCGCCAGGCCTGGCATTGGCAGATCGCGGTCTGGAGGACGTAGTGGGTGATCGGCGTGATCAGCCCGGTCTGCTCGGCGACGGGGATGAACCGGTTGGGCGTGAGCGTGCCGTGCTGGGGATGGTGCCAGCGGACGAGCGCCTCGACGGCGGGGGGTGCGTCGGGGCCGGTCGGGATCTTGGGCTGGTAGTGGACGATGAGCTGGCGGTGGTGCAAGGCGTTGCGCAGCTGGGCGGCAAGCTCGAGGCGGTCGATGCTGTGGCGGTCGTGCCGCGGGTGGTAAAGGGCCG
>JBEKRJ010000494.1:0-4472 GCA_049518835.1 Solirubrobacteraceae bacterium | reverse complement strand
CGTGACCGACTCGAACGCTCCCCTGCCCTGAGGGCCGAGCTGTTTCACCCCGGCGAGATCGCCTGCAGCGACGGCCAGCCGTCGCCGATCGAGTGCCTCGCCGGCCGGTTCGCCGCCAAGGACGCGGTCGTCAAGGCGCTCGGCCTCGACGGCTTTGACCCGCTGGACATCGAGGTGGTGAAGGGCGGCGAGCGATGCTCGGTGCGCCTGCACGGCGCCGCCGCCGAGCCTGCCACGCAGCTGGGGGTAGAAATCGCTGATCTCGATGTCGCACTGATCCGAAGCGGACGATCGCGTTCGCGTGAAAGCGCTCGCGACCGGCCTCCGGTGCACGTACCGGCGCGCGAGTCGAGCCGGCGATTGTTTTGATTGTTTTCTGACGGACGCCGCCGGGAGGCCGGCGAGTGGATTGGCGACCTTTCGCACGTCCGTCTCCCTATGGCCGGCATCGAGAGCTAGGGTTCCCACGCCGCACCGACTCGCCGACCAGCCGAGGAGATCGCATGTCCCGTTTCGCGAAGGTCAACCTGCTTGAGGTCGAGGACTCCGTCGCCGGGCGGGTTGAGGGGCTCGAGGGCCACTTCGGCCGTAAGCACTTAGACTCCCGCGACCTCGGGGTAAGTCTCTTCCGGTACGCCCCGAACCTGCGCAGCCCGATGGCTCACAGCCACAAGGAGCAGGAGGAAGCCTACGTCGTCGTCGCCGGCTCCGGCCGGATCCTGCTGGACGACGAGACCGAGGACCTCAAGACCTGGGATGTCATCCGCGTCGCGCCTGAGGTCGTCCGAGCATTTGAGGCCGGCCCCGACGGGCTCGACATCATCGCCGTCGGCGGCCCCAAGCCCGAGGAGGGCGATGGCGTCCGAGCCGCCGCGACCTGGCCCGGCACAGAATAGTCGGGCCGCCTGTTCAGCCGTCGACCTCGCCAGTCGAGCAGGTGCTCCGGCGTTCGACGATCACCTCCAGGAATCCAGCGATCCCTTTCTCCTATCGGACCAGTGCGAGCCCCACGAGTGCATCGGCGACTTATGTGAGGTTGGATTTTGCCCGTCCACGACGTCTACGAACTGGATTTTTGGCGCTCCTGCGAACCGCTATGTGAGGTCCGGCATCGACGTCAACGACGTCGAGTTGCGCAACGTCGCGATCGGCGTCGGCGCACCCCTGCGTCGCTGTCCACAACCACCTCTCACGGCGGGGCGGCCCGCTCCGGCATGCTCGAATCGAGCTCGCGGGGCGTCCCATCGCGAGTTGTGCAGCCTCGTACCGGCCAGCAGGACGTCGACGGGGGAGCTCGCCGATCTCGGGGGAGCCCCAGCCCCCTCCCCCTCATTGCGCCGTTGACGTTCCCCTCGGCCAGCCGGCTGGTTTCTTCGTTTCTTTCGTACTTCGTCCGCCCGTCCGGTGGGGCCCTCGTGGTCGAAACGTCGAAGACATGTCCACTACGTCAAACCCCAGCAACCATGGGGTCTGACAGCCCCGACCTCACATAAGGCGACATCCCAGTCGTCCGGCTTCGCGGGCGGCATTGCCCCGGCCGTGCCATGGGGGCCGGGAGCCGATGCGTGGCGCGGTCGGGTTGCTGCTCGGCTCCAGCCAATGCCTCAGTGTCTCAGGGCGCCTCTAGATTTCCTCCACGGGTCTTGACGGATTCTCGGGAACGTGGTCTGCTCGCGAGGCGGGATCACACGGCGCGCGGCGCTCTGCCTCGTGCAGTCGAACGCCGGCATGCCGCGGTCAGCGCGGTTCGCGTTGCGCTAGATCAGGCCGCGGCCCGCGTCGTGTGCAGCTCGAGCGGTGGCGACGGCACTGTCAACGTGGCGGATGGTGGTGTCGACGAAGACAAGCGCAGGCGCGTGTTCGCGGTCGGGCGGCGAGCGAGAAGGGCGATCGGTCGTCGCGGCCCGCGGTCAGCGCTGACCCGTGTCTCGCGCATGGCTAATAGCGCAGCCATTGACTACCTCTCCAGTGGCCGCTCATTCGGATCTGCGCGTTCGACGTCGCCCGCCGTGTGGTCCGTCTGGCTGGCTGCTGGTTCTCGGCCTTCTTCTGGCCCAATAGTGGCCCAAACGTCGCCGAGAGGATCCCAGCAAACACGGGACCTGACGCCTGAACCTCCGGTCAAACGTGTGCTGTTTCCAGGGGATTCACGTGGATCGTGGTCGTTTGTCGTTTGCGGCGGCGCGGCTTCCCCAGCCGAAGGTCGCGGGTTCGAGACCCGTCGTCCGCTCTCTGCGAGAACCTGCGAGGGCATGCAAAGGCCTGCAAATTGTGGGAATCGGGAATCGGGAATCGCGCAGTCGACGCCGGACATCAGCAGCAGCTCGTCATGGCGGGTGTGGCCGTGGCGAAACGAAGCGAGCACCGCAAGCTGGATCGCGGCGACCCGAGCGCCCGGCCGGCGGCGGCCCGCTACCGCGCGCGGCGGTTTGTGAGTCGCGATCGGCGCAGCGGACGACGTGCCGTCCACCGAACCGGTGTACGCGGCAGGTGCCCTCTCCGCCGGCCGGAGCCCCGCTCGTCGAAGGCGATTTCCCGCATAAGCGCCGGGCTGAGGCCCGACATGGTTCCCGCCGCGAAACTGGCTGGCGCCGGTCTTGATCGGCGGCGGTCCCCGGTGCCGCACGCGGCGACGCCGCAAGAGCACCGTCAGCTGCGCTCGCGGTCGAAGATGCCGCCGCCCGCGCGTACGCCGGCCGGGCTTGGCCACGCGCCACGTACGCCACTAGCCTTGGCCAGTCGCTCAGCAGCCCGCGCGACGTCGCTCCGGACAGCACACTGGCGCAGAGCACGTCGCTGACCGTGGAGCGATCTCCCAGCAGCCACGGCCCTTCGCCGACGGCGTCCGCGAGCGCCGCCGCCGCCTCGGCGAACCGCTCGCGCCCGGGAGAATCAGGGCCGATCAGCCCGGCCTCGGGATGCAGATCGGCGAGCGCCAGGCAGATCGCCGCGGACCTCGAAGATCGTCGTCCCGTCCGGGAGCGTGAGCGCGGGTACGCGGCCGAGCGGGTGGCGCGCGCGGTGCGTGGCGGAGCGGCGTCACCGCCGCGGATCTCGGTTAGCTCGTACGGGGCCCCGATCTCCTCGAGCATCCACAGGACGCGGCTGGACCGGGTTCGCGGCAGCGTGTAGTACAGGTTGGGCACGGCGGTGGCGGCCCGGTCATCCGCTCGCCGTAGCCGCCGGCCGGACCCAGCCGTGCTCCCCGCGCGCCGGCCACAACTGCGCTGGTTCACGCGCCCGCCCAGCAGCCGCTCAGGGGTGGTGCGCCAGCAGCTCGTGCGCAGAGAGTGAGAGCCGAGGCGTCCGCCCGCCGGCCCCGCACAGGGCCCTCTGACATTGACCAGTTGACGATGGCACCGGTCACCAGTTCCGTGGGGCCGTGGATCGGCTGGGCGCGAGTAGGCGTGAGCCGGGCGAGTGGGCCTCGGCAGGCGACTGCGACCTCGGCATGACGGCCCCGATTGGACGATCGCCTCAGCGCGAAGCGATGGCGCACGCCAGCGGCTCGTTGTGTCGAAACGCATCGTCGCGGCGCTCAAGTGCCCCGCCGATCGCCACGCGTCCGCCGCACACACGACGCGCTGGCTACGTCATCGGCGACGACCCACTGTTGCACACCGGCTGCTTTGGAACCGAGAGCGGAGAGCGCAGCGGCGGATCAAAATCGCAAGCCCGGAACAGCTGGCGCGGGACGGCTGGCTCCGAGCCGGCCCTTCCTTGTTAGCGGTTCTCTCGCGCCGTTCATCGGGGTTGCCGGAGCGATGCTCGGGAACATCGATTGAACGAACCGCATGCCTCGCCGGTGGCTCCGGCGCCGCAACCGAAGCCGTGTCGGGGTGCTCTCAGTGCGTTGTCGACGCGCCCGCATCGTCGCGGTCCGCGCGTGCGCATCCAGGAACGCGGTGTCCACCAATGTCACGCTCGACGACGCGGTTGACGAGTGCCTCGGCTCTGCGCGCCGAGATCGGCGCGCTTCAGCCGATCCTAGTGGACACACGCGCGACCGACCGCACCGAACCGCAGCGGTGGCCAGGACGACCGACGAGGACGGAGAGTCGAGTTGCTGAATAGCCGCGCCCAGCGGTGCTCGCCGCGGCCGGCACAACCGGCCCGGCGGCTCCGCGCGTGGGTCGAATGCCGGCCGCCCGTCCGCGCGATCGGCGCGGACGCCACGCGCGGACGCCACGCGCCGACGCACTGCCCGCCGTCGGGCGCTTCGAGGCGCTGCTGACCGCCCAGATCACCGGTCTCTCGGCCCCGCCCGCAGGCCGGCGCCGAGGACTTGCCACGTCGCGTTGCGACGCCAACTGGAGCGCTTGGGGATAGCTGGGCCGCGAGGGCGCGCGTCGTACGGGCGTCTGCGGTTGATCACGTCGCGACCCGGGCGGCCGGGTTCGCACGCCGCTCCGCCCCGCCCCGCCATGCGGCCCAGTACGCAGCCGGAGACGCGGGAGGGCGTAGGCTCACAC
>JBEKRJ010000493.1:0-4479 GCA_049518835.1 Solirubrobacteraceae bacterium | reverse complement strand
CCCCGTCCACAGCGCCGTCCGCGCCATCGGCCGTCGCGCGCGCAGGGCGCGGCCCGCCGAGCACCGCCGCCGGCCCGTCGCGCTCGGTCACCAGCGTCAGCCGTCCGCGACCGCCCGGGAACAGCTGCGCGGCGACGTCCTCGAAGTTGCGCGCCGCGGCCTCGAACGTCTGCTCGAACGTCTGGCGGATCTGGCGGTCGGTGTCGGCGATCAGCTTGTGCAGCTCTCGTAACGCCGTCTCGAGATCGGCGCGCTGGCGCTCGAGCTCCTCGACATGCGCGAGCGCCTCGGCGTACTCCTCCTGGGCGAGCGGGTTGACGGGGCCGAGCTGCTCGCGCCGGCGCACGAGCCGCTCCAGGCGGGTCGTGAGCGCGTCGCGCTGCTCTTGCGCGAGCGCCTCGTCGGCCGGCTCGGCGCTCAGCTCCAGCTGCGCGGCCAGGTCGCGCAGCTCCTGCGAGGCCTCAGCGGCCTGGTCGCGGACGCGCTGCAGGCGGACCTCGGTCTCGGTCAGCGCCTCGCTGCAGCGATGCAGCTGCGTGTGCAGCTGCGCCTCCTGCTGGGCGCATTCGCGCAGTTGCGCGGCGACGTGCTCGCCGGCCTCGCGGTCGGCCGCGAGCTCGGACTGGAACACCGCCCGGCGCGCGCCGATCGCGCCGGCGGCCCGCTCCAGCGCCTCGATCACGCGCCCAAGCGCCGGCGCGAGCGCCTCGTTGGCCGCGATCGTCGCCTGCAGGCGCTCGATCTGCGCCGCACGCTCGACGCGCGCGCGCTCCGCGCGCGCCAGCGCCCCGCGCTGCGCCGACAGCTCGGCGCTCAGCTGCGCGCGGCGCGCCGCGGTCGGGCCTTCGTCGGGCGCCGCCCGCCGGCGCTCGATCTGCGCCTGGATCCGCCGGCGCTCCTCGATCGCCTCGTCGCGGCCGCGGACCGCGGTGCGATGGGCGCCGACCGCCTGATCGCGCTCGCCGTCGAGCCGCGACAGCTCGGCCCCGGCCTGCTGCACCGCCGCACGCGCCTGCACCTCGGTGCCGGCGGCCGCCTCGCTGGCGCGCACGAGCGCGTCGCGACGGTTGCGCTCCGCCAGCACGCGCTCCTCGCCGACCGACGGCGCTTGGCGCAGCTCGCGCCCCGCCGCCGACCACACCCGGCCGCCGCGCGTGACCGCGACGCCAATGAACGACTCCGGCAGCGCGTCGAGCGTGTCGAGCACCCACGCGTCGGCCAGCAACAGCCGCGCGAGCGCGACCGCCCGCTCGGTGCCGCGCACGTGATCGAGCAGCCGCTCAGCGCCCGCCACGGGCCCGCCACCGCCCTCGCCGTCACCCTCCGGCGTCGGCCCGGGCGCCGGCGCCGCGATCAGCGCCCGGCCCCCATCAGCACCGACCCGCTCCAGCAACGCCGCCGCCGCGACCCGGTCCTCGACCACCGCCGCCCGCAGGCGCCCGTCGAGCACCGCCGCGAGCGCGAGCTCGAACCCCGGCGCGACCGACAGCTCGTCGGCAAGCACGACCGCCCCGTGCGACGCTGACGCGTGACTGCGCAGGAACTGGTTGACCGCCGCGAGCTCGCCCCCCACCCGCGCGGACTCGCGCCGTGCCGCCTCGGCGCCGCGCTCGGCCTCCTTTAACGCGACGCGCGCCTGCTCGACGCGCTCCTCGGCCTGCGCCCGCACGCCCGCGGCCCGCTCGACGACGGCGGCCCGCGTCGAGCACGCGGCGTCGGCCGTCGCGAGCTGCTGCTCGAGCTCGAACAGCTGGCGCGCGAGCTCGACCTCGGCATCGCGCGCGAGCTCTGCCAGCGACGCCTCGAGCTGGGCGATCCGCGCCTGCGCGGCCGGGTCGGGGCGGTCGGCGGCATCGTGGGCGAGCAGCGCCTCGAGGTGCTCGCGGCCGTGGCCCAGGCGCTTGCTTACCGTCGCGGCGGCCGAGCGCGCGCCGTCGGCCCGGTAGGAGATCCGGTCGGCCGCCGACTGGGCGACGAAGCAGCGCCGCGAGAGCTCCTCGCGCTGTGCGCTGCGCGCCGCCAGCGCCTGCTCTGCGGCCTGGCGGCGCGTCGCGACCGCCGCCACCGACTGCTCGACCTGCTCGCGCTGCTCGCGCGCCAGCGTCGACGCCGCCTGCGCGTCGGCGACCGCGAGCTGCGTGCTGCGGAGCCGGTCGCGCGCCAGCTCCCAGCGCGCCTCGACCATCTGGCGCTCGATCCGGGCGTGCAGCTCGGCGGCCTCGGCCTGGCGCTTTAGCGGGCGCAGCCGCGAGCGCGCCTCGCGCTCGACGTCGAGCGCGCGGTCGAGGTTGGACTGCGTGCGCTCGAGCTTGAGCTGGGCGCGGCGACGGCGCTTGCGGTGCTTGCCAAGGCCGGCGGCCTCCTCGATCAGCAGCCGGCGGTCCCGCGGCTTGGAGGTCACGATCGACTCGACCCGACCCTGGGAGATGACCGAGTGCATCTCCTTGCCGAGCCCGGTGTCAGACAGCACCTCGATCACGTCGACCAACCGGCAGCGGGCGCCCGCGAGCCGGTACTCGCCCTCGCCGGCGCGATCGAGCCGGCGCAGGATCGAGACCTCGGGCGCGCCGAGGTCCAGCACCCCGTCGGAGTCGTCGAGCACGAGCTCGACCTCGGCCGCCTTGGCGGCCTGGCGTCCCCGCGAGCCGCCGAAGATCACGTCCTGCATCGACTGGCCGCGAACCGCGACCGGCGACTGCTCGCCGAGCGCCCACAGGACCGCATCGGTGATGTTGGACTTGCCCGAGCCGTTGGGGCCGACGATCACGCTCACGCCGGGGCCGAACTCCAGCCGCGTGCGCTCCGCGAACGACTTGAAGCCCTTCAGCGTCAGCGACTTCAGGTACACGTCGGCCTCACGCGTCGAGCCCCTCGAGCGCCGCCTGCGCGGCCTCCTGCTCGGCGTCCTTCTTGCTGCGCCCGGTGCCACGGCCGGCCTCGACGCCGGCGATCGTGGCGCTGATCTGAAACGTGCGGTCGTGCGGGGGCCCCTGCTCGTCGATCACGTCGTAGCTGACGATCGCGCCGCGGCGCGCGAGTCGCTCCTGCAGCGCCGACTTGAAGTCGACCGGATGCTCGAGCGCCAGGGCGACCTCCGGCCCGAACGCATCGACGACCGCCGCCGCCGTCTGCTCGTAGCCGAACGCCAGATAGCAGGCCCCGATCACCGCTTCGATCACCGACGCGAGCACGCGCTCGGTCCCGCTCAGCGTGCGCACGCTCGCGGTCGCCTCGGGCGGCGCCGCCGCCCGCAGCCGCGCGGGCACCGCGAGGCGCTCGGCGACCGTCCGGCACGAGCGACCGGACACGGCCTGGGCGCGGATCTTCGTCAGCCGGCCGGCGCCGAAGCGCTCGGCCTCCAAGCGCGGATACAGGTCGGCGGTGATCGCCAGCGCCAGCACGCTGTCGCCGAGGAACGCGAGGCGCTCGTAGGAGTCCGACCGCCGCACCGTCCACGACGAGTGCGTGAACACCGGCAGGGCCAGCTCCTCGGGCAGCCGCTCGAGCAATCCGCGCAGCAACGCACCCGGCTCGCGACCGGGGTCGGTCCGCTGCTCGCCGGTCGGTGTCACTCAGAGTCAGGGGCTTGGCTCGCGGTCGCCGACGGACGTGGATCCCCGACCCCGCTCGCGAGCACGAAGTCGACCACTTGGCCGACGGTCTTGATCTTCGCCGCCTCCTCGTCGGAGATCTTGACGCCGTAGCTGTCCTCGAGCTCCTGCACGAGCGTGTACAGGTCGAGCGAGTCGGCTTCGAGATCTTCCTTGAGGCGCGTCGATTCCTGGATCGAGTCGGGGTCGACCTCGAGCTCGTCGGCCAAGTGGGCGCGCACCAGCGACAGGATCTGCTCGCGAGTCATCGGCTCGACACCGTAATCGCCGGCTCGGACGGCGAGCCCGCGCCGCGCGGCGGGCGCAGCGCGCCGGCGGCCTGCAGCGCCACGCGCGTGCGGCCGATCACGTCCTCCTGCACGCCGCGCGCAGCGACCACGATCGCGCGCTCGAAGCCGCGCCGGGTGAAGCGGCCGTGCGCGACGACGCCGAGCTGGCGCAGGCCGAGCATGTACGCGCCGCCGGGTCCCTCGGGATCGATCTCGGCTCGCAGCCGCCGCACCGCCGGCGCCAGCAGCAGGCCGCCGAGCTTGGCGCGCATCGAGCTCGTCGCGACGTCGCGGATCGCGCGCAGCGTGCGTCCCGACACGCCCTCGATCAGCTTCAGCGTGATGTTCCCGGTGAACCCGTCCATCACGACCACGTCGGCGACGCTTTCGGTCACCTGCGTGCCCTCGATGTTGCCGATGAAGTTCAGCCCGGTGCCGGCCTGCGCGGCGAGCTGCTCGTGCGCCGCGACCAGCTCAGGCGTGCCCTTGGCGGGCTCCTCGCCGTTTGACAGCAGCGCCACCCGCGGCGCCTGCAGGCCCATCACCGCCTGCGCGAACGCCGCGCCCATGTGCGCGAACTGGACCAGGTGCTCGGGGCG
>JBEKRJ010000492.1:0-4494 GCA_049518835.1 Solirubrobacteraceae bacterium | reverse complement strand
AAGACCGCGTCGGCGCATCTCAGCCGCGTCTACCGCAAGCTCGAGATCACCCGCCGCGGCCAGCTCGCCAACGCGCTCACCGGCCGTCTCAGCGACAGCCGCCAGGATCCGAGCGCGACCGCGGCGATCATTTCCTAAGGCGCGGCGCGCAAAAGATGGGGCCCGCTCGCCCGATGCGGCCCGCACCCGGCGGGGCGACACTCGCTGCGATGAAGCTCACCACGCCCATTCGGCGCGTGATCCTCGACGTCGCGCTCGACGGCTGCGTGATTCGCGGCACGCTGACCGCGCCCGGGGGAGACCGCCGTGGGTTTGGCGGCTGGCTCGAGCTCAACACCGCGCTCGAGGCGATGCTCGACATCCGGGCTGATCACGTGCCGGACAAGCGGCCCGCGGCGGTCGTCGCGGTTCCAGCGAGGGCTCGCGGGCCGCGTGCCGCCGCTCCCGCTACGAACTCCATCAAACCACCTGCGCGGTGCGGTCGAAGCGCACCTCGGTTGGTGCCTGCGCGACCGACCGGACCTCGCCCGCTTCCTACTTTCCACGGCGATACCGCTCGGGGCGTCGGTGTCGAACCCCTGTGGGGGGCTCAATCGCGAGTTCTTCGCCGAGGTGCAGCGCTGGTGGGGTCCGCATGTCCGGTACGGGACCCGTTCGCGACGTCGACCTCGATCTCGCCTACGCGCTGTGGCTGGGCCGCACACAGGAGTACTGCCGGCTGTACCTCGCCGGCCGCACCGCCGTCACGCCAACTCACGCCGGGCCCGTGCTCGTCGACGCGGCGTGGAGGACCCTGAGATCAAACAGAAGGAGACCAGTGATGTCCGAGTTGTCCTACACCGAGCTAGTCGCTTCCGCCCGCGCCGATGACCGCGAGTTGGTGGGGGTCGAGCGCGACGGCGATCGTGCTGTCCTGTATCTCGGCGACCGCGAGAAGCTAAATGTCTTGAGCGCGCCGCTGATGGTGCAGCTACTCGCTCGCGCGGAGGAGCTCGTGCGCGACGAGAAGATACGAGCAATCGTGCTCACCGGCCGGGGCAAGGCGTTCTCGGCTGGCGGCGACTTGCGGATGATGCAGGACGCCGTCGCCCGCTTCGCGGACCCCGACGACACGGAGGGAGCGACGCTCCCATGGCAGTGGATCCGCTACCAGTTTGGCGCGATGGCGCGCCTGATCGCGCGTGCGGACAAGGCTTTCGTCGCTGCGCTCAATGGACCGGCCGCCGGCGTCGGCCTCGCGTTTGCGCTCACATGCGATCTCGCGATCGCCGCGACAGACGCCGTGCTCGTTCCCGCCTTCGGCAAACTCGGACTCGTGCCCGAGGTCGGCACGAGCTGGGCGCTCACCCGCGCACTCGGATACCGCCGAGCATTCGCGTACTACGTCGGCGGCGAGCACATCGACGCGCAACGGGCGCTCGAGCTCGGGCTCGTGAACGAGGTCGTCCCACCAATCGGGCTCATGGAAGCAGCGATGCGCTGGTGCGACCGGATCTCCGCGCTGCCCCAGCACGCCCTGCCGATCGCCAAGTCGCTGCTACGCGGCGCGACGGACTCATCGTGGGAGCAGGCGCTGACAATGGAGGAGTTCGCCGAGCCGATGTGCTTCACGACCCGCGGATTCGCCGAGGGCGTCGAGAGCGTAGTGGCAGCAACCTCGAGCGTTCCGCGCTAATCGCCGATCAGCTATCAAAACCAGTTCCGCCAGCGCGGCTTCCCACTTGCAGTAGTCAGGCCCCGCCACTAGACCGCCGCATTAGTGCGGAGCTGCGCTATTGACTCTGGTGACGGCACCGCCTCACCGCGAACGCCGCGCTCAGACTACCCGCACCGAACGGGTCACCTGGGGCCAGGCCCGCAAATGGGTCCGCGAGCACACCGAAGACCCGCGAGTCACCCCCGTCCCAGGACGCGGGCCCGCGCGACGCGTCGCACCTCGACGCGGCGGCCGCCGGCGGCGCGCTGGCGTCCACGCCGCCCGCCGGGCCGACCGCGGCGTAAAGCCCGCCGGTACCTGGTGGTGAGGCCCCCTCGGCCTATCGGCCGCTTCGCACATCGGCGTCGGGCCCGGCGCGGAGCGCAGCAACCGCCCGCGACAGGTGCTCTCGCCGTCTACATCGGGTGTGGGCGTTTGCTGCCCCGCTCGACTGGCCGGCTTGGCCTCGACCGACGCCGCCCCGTCGCCGTTCAAGCGCGCCCTGCCGTCAATGCTCACAGCGTGGGGTAGCGTCATCATCCGCGCGAAATCCAACGTCACTGTTTGTCGCCACTAACGCCCAGTGGCGGCCTCGGGAGGACACAATCGGCGTCGTGGTCGGCGGGGGCGTGCGTGCGGGCTGATCTAGGGCGGCAAACGCCGGCGTTGAGCTGCTGGGAGAAGCAGTCAAGACCCTCTGGAGCGCTCGCAAAGCATCGCGTCCCGCAAGCGCGAGATCACTCGCCGCGGCCAACTCACAAACGCGCTCGCCGTCCTCGGCGACAACCGCCGCGAAGACCCAAGCGCGACACCACGACGATCATTTCCTAAGGCGCGGCGCGCAAAAAACACGGCCCCCCGCCCGATGCGGCCCGCACCCAAGCCAGGCGACACTCGCTGCTAACGAAGATCGCCACTCCCAAAGGTGGCGTCCGTGACCTGTCGTTCTCCTCAATGAAAGGCGTGTTAGTGATGAAGGTTCGTGTCGGTTTGATCGCCACGGTCGTGGCGGCGGTGTTCGGCTCCCTGTGCTCGGCGGCGTTC
Organism: Solirubrobacteraceae bacterium; assembly: GCA_049518835.1. GTDB lineage: Bacteria > Actinomycetota > Thermoleophilia > Solirubrobacterales > Solirubrobacteraceae > Palsa-465. The sequence continues at coordinate 1,754 of JBEKRJ010000492.1, read as the reverse complement.
GCGGTGACGCCGGGGTGGGAGTGCGTGCCCACGACGGCGGGGCAGGCGGTGACCTCAGGGGGGACCGGTTCCTCGCCGTCCTGCGGGTCTGGGAGCGCGGCGGTGCTCGCGCCAACGTACGTGTCAGCGGGTGTCGGTGGCAATGCGACGGCGCAGTTCTCGGGCGTCAACGTGCAGGTCGTCAACGGCTCGGGGTCTGAGACGACGCTCAACGGCGAGGGCAACCTCGTGATCGGCTATGACCCATCCCCCAGAATCCAGACCGGGTCGCACAACCTGCTCGTCGGCGAAGGTCTGGAGGACACGAGCTACGGCGGCGTCGTCGCGGGCTCTGACAACTCGATCACCGGCGCGGAGGCGACGGTCACCGGCGGCAGCTACAACACCGCGAGCGGCCAGCAGAGCTCGGTCAGCGGCGGAGTCGCCAACGTTGCAACCGGCCCGTACAGCTCGGTCAGCGGCGGCTACACCAACACCGCTTCGCAAAATACCAGCTCGGTCAGCGGCGGCTACAACAACACCGCGAGCGGCGTGGAGGGCTCGGTCAGCGGCGGCAATAACAACACCGCGAGCGGGGGCGGCGCTTCGATCCTGGGCGGGAGCGGGAACATCGCGTCGGGTATCGATGCGACCATCACCGGTGGAGTTGCCAACAGGGCGAGCGGTGGCTCCAGCTCAGTCAGCGGTGGGGAGAACAACAACACAACCACGAGCGGCCAGTACAGCTCGATCAGCGGCGGCGAGAGCAACGCGACGATCCTCCCCGGCAGCTCGGTCAGCGGCGGCTCCAGCAACACCGCGAGCGGCCAGGACAGCTCGATCAGCGGCGGCAACAGGAACACCGCGGGCGCCAATGCGAGCTCGGTCAGCGGCGGTCAGAACAACACCGCTGGCGCCACCGATAGCTCGGTCAGCGGCGGTAACGGGGATGTCGCAAGCGGCCAGGCCAGCTGGGCAGGCGGCGGGAGCAACAACACCGCCAGCGGCTACCAGGCCGCGGTGCTGGGCGGCTACGGCAACCAGGCGCAGCCCAACAGCAATGGCGCCAACATGACCGTCGTCGGCGGCAACAGCAACCACGCGACGGGCGACACGAGCACGGTCTCGGGCGGGTTCTACAACACCGCCAGTGGTCGCGGCAGCTCGGTCAGCGGCGGCGAAAGCAACACCGCCGCCGGCGTCGCGGCGGCGATTCTTGGCGGCAACGGAAATAGCGTGTTCGGGAACTGCGGCACGTTCCCGGCCACAGGCCAAGGCTGCTGACGGAGCGACAAGGGGCGGCCCGCCACCCCCGGCGGGCCGCCAGGCCTCCTTCCCGCGACGCCGGCTGCTGACCTGCGTATGGTCGTTGCCCGAACGCTGGCTGCGCCTAACGTGACTTAGTCGCCGCGCAGCGACATCTGAGCGTTGCGACTCGCGGTCCTCCGAGTCTCCACCCTCGAGATCCCGACGTACTAAGAATGGGGTGACCGGTCGGTCATCTGCGCTGATCTGTACTGTCTTGTCGATCGGCGGCGCTCATCGAGATGGCTAGGTGTCAGTGTGGTGCTCTTGGTCGGCGCCCTCTTGGGGCGAGCAGTTCAGCGGGACTGAGCGAGCGCGCGTTTGAGTTCGCTGCGGCCCGTAATGTCGAGCTTGCGGTAGGCATGGGTCAGGTGCATCTCGACGGTCTTGAGGGTTACGAACAGCGCCTGCGCGATCTCCGCGTTTGAGCCGCCGTCGGCCGCCAAGTCCGCGATCCGTCGCTCACTGGG
>JBEKRJ010000491.1:0-4494 GCA_049518835.1 Solirubrobacteraceae bacterium | reverse complement strand
ACGGACGCCACGTTTGAGAGAGAGAGGCGAGCTTCGTTGGCAGGGCGTCTCTCCGGTCGGGCACGTGGGCGCACCGGCCGGCGGGGTCCTGTCTTATCGCGCGGGAGGTCTTAGGAAATCGCCGGCGGACGAGCCATGGACCGACCGAGTAATGCTGGCTAAGGGCGGCGCGCTTGAGGTCGGCGATGCGCTCGGCGGCGAGCAGGCGTGCGACGTGGTGGTTCATCAGATCCCCTTTTTCGGTTCGAGGGCCGGTGCTGAGCCTCAAGGGCTGCATGACGCTGCTGAGGATCGGGGACCACGGGCGATCGGACATCGGGTGGACACCCGGATCCTGGAACCCTGATTCGCGGGTGGTGGCCCCTTATGCTTCTCTGGGGACTGACGGCGAATGATCGAACTGGCTCACCCGCTCGTCGGTCGCGACCGCGAGCTGAATGCGCTGGACTGCCTGCTGCGGGAGACTTGTGGCGGGTCGTCGTGTTTTGTGGTCGTTAGCGGCGAACCGGGGATCGGCAAGACCTCGCTGGTCGCGGAGCTGGCGCGCCGGGGCGAGGCGGCTGGTTGTATGGTGCTGCAGGGGAGCGCTACCGAGTTTGAGCGGGACTTCCCGTTCGGGCTGATCGTCGACGCGCTTGACGCTTACTTGGGGTCGCTTGACGCCCGCTCGTTTGACCGCTTGGCCGCGGAGGAGCTGGGGGAGCTCGCTTCGGTGTTCCCGGCGTTACGATCGCTGCGTCGGGCGAGTGCCCTGCCGAGCAGCGCGGCGGAGCGCTTCCGGACTCATCACGCGATGCGGGAGCTGATCGAGCGGATCGCGGCCCCTCGGCCGCTGGTGCTGACGCTCGATGACGTTCAGTGGAGCGACGGGGCGTCGCTGGAGTTCGTCGGGCACCTGCTCAGGCGCCCTCCCGACGCCGCGGTGATGCTCGCGGCCACGATCCGCAGCGGCCGGTCGCCAGCGAGGATCACGGCGGCGATCGAACCCGCCGTACGGACGGGCAAGGTGAAACAGCTCGAGCTCGGGCCGCTGGATCACGATGAGGCGGGAAGGCTCGTGGGCGCGATCGCGTCGAGCGATCTGGAGCTGCTCTATCGGGAGAGCGGCGGCAATCCTTTCTATCTGCTGCAGCTCGCGCGCGCCGCAGCCAGCCCGAAGCCAGCATTATCGGGACCGGATTGGACGGACGCGCGCGAGGTGCCGGCCGCGATCAGGGCGGCGATCGCGGCTGAGCTTGATGGGCTGCCGGCGCAGGCGCGTGCGTTCGCGCAGGCCGCGGCGGTGGTGGGCGACCCGTTTGAGCTCGATCTCGCGATCGCGACGGTGGCGATGTCGGAGCCGGATGCGCTCGCGGCGCTCGACGAGCTGCTCGAGCGCGAGGTCCTACGTTCGGGCGATGTGCCACGACAGTTCCGCTTTCGCCATCCGCTGGTGCGTAACGCGATCTACGCCACCTGTCCCGCTGGCACGCGACTGGTGTGCCACGAGCGTGCGGCAGCTACGCTCCAGGCGCAAGGAGCGCCGGCGATCTCGCGCGCTCATCACGTCGGGCAGTCGGCGCGTCACGGCGACGCGGCGGCGGCGATGCTTCTGTGTGAGGCTGGCCTGGCAGTCTCCCAACGCGCGCCCGCGAGCGCCGCCGGCTGGTTTGAGACAGCCGTTCGGATCGTGCCGACGTCGACGCCCTCGAGCGAGCGCCTCGGCCTGCTCGCGGCGCTGGCTGGTGCATACGCTGCGACGGGCCGGTTGGAAGATAGCCGCGATGCGCTGCTCGCCGGCGTCGAGCTGGCGGCGTTAGATGACGTGTCGACGCGGGTGAGGCTGATCTCGGGGTGCGCGAAGATCGAGCTGCTGCTGGGTCGCCGCGACCAGGCCCAGGCGCGGCTGCTGCAGGCGTTGACAGAAGTCTCTGCGTCGGCCCCGGCAATCGCTAGCAGGCTGATGGTCGATCTGGCGTCCAGCGCCTTTTACGGAGCCGACATCGAATGTGCTCGGGACTGGGCGGCGCGAGCGCTCGACGCGGCGGAAGCGCACCGGGATCGTGGCTTGACCGTTGGCGCGCTCTCGATCCTCGCGACGGCGGAGGCCGCCGAGGGACCGGTCTCAGAAGCGCTCGCGCACGGTTCGCAGGCGGCGACGCTGATCGACGCGATGCCAGATGAAGAGCTCGCGGGCGGACTCGAAGCACTGGCGGATCTGTGCGGGGCGGAGTACCAGCTGCAGCGCTTCGTCGACGCCGAGGCGCACGCGCGGCGCGGGCTCGCTCTGGCACGCGCGACGGGCCGCGGCGACCTGTTCCCGATGATGTCTCTCGTGCTCTCGGGCGTGCTGTTCTCAACCGGCCGCCTTGCCGACGCGACGGAGATGATCGACGGGCTGGTCGAGGCGGCGCGCCTGACCGACAACGCGCTCGGACTCGCCACGGCGCTTGTCAACAGCGCGGCCACATCGCTCGCGGCAGGGGACGTGGACGGCGCGTTTGCGGCAGCGCAGGAGGCCGTCGCGCTGACGCGCGACACGGCGCCAAGCGTCGTCGCCGCGTGGGCCGGCAGCTTTCTCGGCGCGGCGATGCTCGAGGCGGGCCAACCCGAGCGCGCCGCGGAGACGATCGTCCGTGCCGGTGGCGGGGAAGAATTGCCGCTGATCCCCGGCCCGTTCCGTGTCGCCTTCATGGACATCCTCACCCGCGCGTGGCTCGCCAGCGGCCGTCGTAACGAGGCGAAGCGAACCGCCGAGATGGCCCAACAGCGGGCGCAACAATTCGGCCTTGGCCTGTCGACTGCCGCGGCAGACCTCGCGACAGCCGCAGTGGCCCTCGAGGCCGGCGACGCAAGATCCGCCGCCGTGCGCGCGCTCGCGGGGGCTGAGCACGCAGACCGTGTCGGCGCTCGCCTCGGAGCGGGATTCTCGCGGTCGCTCGCGGGCCGCGCGTTCGCGGCGCTCGGACAAACCGAGCGGGCGGCAGTCGAGCTCGAGCGCGCGGTCTCAGAGCTGCAGGCGTGCGGCGCGCGCCGTTATGTGGCGGCGGCCGAACGTGAGCTGCGTCGGCTCGGACGCCCGGTGCACCACCGTAGCCGGGCGGGCACACCGGAGGGCGCGAGCGTCGCCTCACTGACCGGGCGGGAGCTGGAGGTCGCCCGCTTGGTGGTCGATCGGCGCACCAACCCCGAGATCGCGGCCGAGCTGTTCCTCAGCGTCAAGACGGTCGAGTCCCACCTGCGCAATATCTTTCGCAAGCTCGACGCCAGCTCCCGAGTGGAGGTCGCGCGGATCATCGAACGCGACCAACCCGCCGTGGATCGCGCACCCTGACACCCGCGTGTCCGATCGCAGATCAGGGTCCGCACCCGATGTCGGACGGCTCGTGATCAACGACGCTTGCGAGCGTGAGCACACCAGACACACAGGAGCACGAGACGCTTGCGAGCGCACCAGACACACAGGAGCACGAGATGATCACCCACGCCACAGGATTCGCCGACCCCACGCAAGACTTCGTCCTGGCCGGCGGGCGAACCATCGGCTATGGCCTTTACGGCGCCGACGACGGGCCGCTGGTCGTGGTGCTCGACGGGCCGGGATCACGCGGCCTGGGACGCGCGATGGCGATACCCGCCGTGCAACTCGGGATCAAGCTGCTGGTCCCCGACCGCCCCGGCTACGGCCGCTCGACCCCGACCCCAAGGCGCTCCTTCGCCGAGCTAGCCAGTGACCTGCTTGTGCTCGTGGACCGCTTGGGCTTCCGACGGTTCGGAATCGTTGCGCAGTCCGGCGGCACTCCGTACGCGCTGGCGCTCGCGAGCGGAGCCGGCGACCGAGCCACCGGCCTGGCGTTCGTCGGCGGACTAGCACCGCTGCACGAGCGCCACGCCCTGGCCGACGTCGCCGGTCCGGTGCGAACCGTGTTCCTGCTGGCACGACGCGCGCCGTGGTTGCTACGCCCACTGGTCAGCGGCCTTGCTCGCCAAAACGCCAAGGATCCCGAGGCTGTGGCCCGCAAGTTCGCCAAGAGCGTCCCGCCCGCCGATCGCCTCGTCCTCGAGGATCCAACCTTCTGGGCGATCCACGCCACCAGCTCGGCCGAGATCATGTCTCGTCCCGCAGCCTTCGCTCGGGAAACGCGGATGCTCGTGCGGCCGTGGCGGGTCGACTACGACCTAGTCACCGCTCCCGTCGCGCTTTGGGTCGGCGAGCTCGACCGGACCCACCCCCCAACGATGAGTCGTCGCCTGGCGAAGCTGCTCGGCGGTGCGCCCGTCACCGTCGTACCCGGCGCCGCGACATTCGCGATGCTCACCGCCTTCCCCGACGTGCTACGCCATGCGGCTGCGCTCCCGTGACCACGATCCGAACACGAGCGGCCTTCGACCCTTTCGTGCGGCGGGCGTGACTCGGAGCTTCCGCCACTATCACGCGTTACTGGCGCGAAACGTCGACGCGGCCGGCGACGCCACCCGCAGCGAGGGCCCGCCGCCCAATCTCTCATAAGTCCG
>JBEKRJ010000490.1:0-4507 GCA_049518835.1 Solirubrobacteraceae bacterium | reverse complement strand
TGGCACGTCGGCGCGAGACGCCGGCGAGCCGTGTCTGGAGTACGGAACGCCGCGCCACCCACAGGGGCCTGCGCGGTCCCGCGCTGAGATCACGCGCATCGTCGCGGCCTAGGTCGCCGAGGGACCGGGAAGGGACCGACGGCCTCGATATCGCGGTCTTCGCTGAATCTCGTTGAACCACATCACGGCATCGGCGTCCAGCGTCCTCGACCGCGCGGATCCGGCGGATCCGCCCCGTTTGCAGGAAGAACCCTGTCAGGACGGCGGTTTCGCTACGCTCGCCTGGCCCCGGAGGGGTGGCAGAGCGGTCGAATGCACCGGTCTTGAAAACCGGAGTCCGGTGACCCCGGACCGCGGGTTCGAATCCCGCCCCCTCCGCTGAGCACACGGGGAATGTGCCGATTGCGTGCAGTTTCTACGTCGGCACGAGACGCGAACGGCAGGCCAAAGGTGTCGCTCAAGACCGTCAAGGAGGGGGTGTTGTGCCGGAGTGTTCAGGGCCTGCTCGGCGAACTCGGTCATACGCCTCCGCAAGAAGGCGTCGAGCAGGACGGCACCCTCCTCCGAGCCCGGGAACAGGCGCCCGTACCGTCAAACACCCGCAGCCGCTACCTGACGCGCACGATCGCCTCACGCGCCACCGACAACGTGTCGTAGATGTGGTTACGCGGTCGGCTTGCACCTCGCCGGGCACACCACTCGGCAGGTCGCGGTCGGTCGGTCAGGCAATCATCTCCGCGGCGATGGAGATTAGCATTTCACACACAACTGTCCTGCGCCCCACACACCCCGGCAGGACTCCGGCGCAGTGATTAATGTGCGCAGCTGCTCAGCGCCTGGTTCTGGTCCGTCAGTCCACGATGGGACTCCCGGGCTGAGAAGTTCGCTCATGCCTCGATCGCCGCTGGCCGGCGCCGCCCAAAGCTCACCAACCCGGTGGCTGGCGCGATCCGCAACCGCATGGTGTTTTCCTGTCGGTCGCGCCCGCCTTTCGCTGGTCGGCGCGCGTCCACCGTGTCGGGCTTCCCGGTGACGAGAAGGTAGTCCTTGGCGGCGGGATTAAACACGCCCAGCGCGTTCCCTGCGCGCCCGAAGTGCCTTGGGCTTCGTCGGCAACGACTCATTGCGGCGTGCCAGTCACAGGACGCTGAGCTCGATCTCGCAGGGCAGGCCCGCCGCGCAACCGGCCTGGTCAGGCGGGCCGAGGTGCGACACGTCGGCGACCACGCCCCTCGTGGTGGCGCAGTAGGCGCACGATCCCGGCAGGCTCCGGCGAGCTGGTGATTCCCGCCACCGGTGACGAGCACGTCGCGCAGTTCGCCGAGGCGGTGTGGTCGCCCTTGGGGTCAAACACCGCGACCGAGTAGCCGACGCGCGCCAACTGCTCGCAGATCCGCCCAGCCAGAAAAGGGCTTATCCTCTCCGCCGCCGCACACTGCGACGTTCAGCTGCGAGGCGGCGGCGACACAGGCATGCCAAGCTCGTCGATGCCTCGCGTCATCTGCCAGCGGCAAGGATGGACGTGGGCGCGCCTGGCCAGCAGCGGCTTTCGCAGCAGCTCGGCCAGGCCGTGGCCGTCGAGCAGTCCGAGCGTCACGTCTACGTGAGCGCGCACCGCGTAGACAGCGTGAGCGACCGCGACGCCGGTGTCGCACACATCCAGCAGACTGTGATCGTCCTCGCTATCGCCGACGCCGATCATGTTGTGATGCGCAGCGCCTCCAAAAGGCCACGGCCCTCGGCAACCGCGGCGGGCAGGATCATCAGCGCGCCCCGATTGCGCAGCAACCCGCAGTCAAGCCCCAAAACCGCGGATCACCTCCAGCGCGGCCGGCTCGTGGGCACCGCCGAGAGCGATCAGCACCCGGCCGCTAAAGTAGAAAGTACACACCGCGCTTATCCAGAGCGGCGCTCAAGGGTCGATCGACGGACCCCTCGAGCCCGCGAGTTGGCGATCGCCGAGCGCGGTGACCAACACCGCGCCGCTGTCAGCGACAATCGCGCCGACATCGTCCTCAACATCCGGGCAACCGCGCGCAACTCGCGCACGGTCTGCGGCAATCGTACCGGTGTTATCAACCTCTGTCGCACGACAGTAGCTGAGCGCTCCCTCAGGCATAACCCGAGCGAGCCAATCCGGGAAAGCTTACCGCCACCCAGCGTCAACAGTCAACAGCTCAGCGCCGCTGCCGCCGTCAATCACGAGCGCCTCGACGCCAACAGCCCGGATCACGCGCAACGTCTCGCGAGCCGTCTCAAGCTCAACCGCAAGTCCTGCCTGAGCGAGGCCGCTGCACCGCGGCGATTAGGACCCGAGTCCGCGCCACCGGGCGGGGCCGGCGTGTCGCCGCGACGTTGTTTGCCGCTCCCATCATCTTGGCGCGTCGTTCGTCCCCTGTTCTTGTTGGGACTACGCCGGAGCCCCAGCGCAGTCAACGAGAAGGGACAAAGTCGCCGAGCCCGGTGGGCTACCGCGTCGCCTACGACGCCGGTGCTCGTCGTGCTCCCGGCCCCGAAAGCGCGAGGATCGAGGGGCGCGACATCGTTTGGGACCGTCTGCTCCTGGCCCGGGCTCCGGACCAGCCGCTCGTCTGCTGGCAACGGCTGCTCAGCCCCACTCAGGCTCCTCACGACGAGGCAAGCTTCACGCGGGCGGTCTGCGAGAAACAGCGTCGCGCGGATGGTCAGCCCTAAACTTTGTAGGTTGCGGAGGATGCGAGACGTGCGCTTACATCTGTACGAGCTAAGCTTCCGCCATGGCGTCGCGATGGACGAAGGCAATCGGGAAGCTGACCGACAGTGATGGCCCATTGGGCGAGCTGGTCCGCCGGCGGCGAGGCACGCGGGCCCCTCCCCCACCACCCCCGCCGCCGATGACGACCGTCTCCAGCCCTGGACAGATCGCAGATTTGGAACAGGCATATGGGGCGGAAATGGCCCCAACGGAGTCACGGCCGCCGGCCGGTAGCCCGCAGGACGGCTGAAGCCCCAAGCGCCGGCACCGGTGCTCGAGGACACGATCCCGACGATGGGCACCGTCGCGCGGGTCGTGCGCGATTCCGACGGCGCGTGCGACGTTCGCGCGTTGCTCGAGGAATTCGACCGCCGGCTGTCTCGGTTCAACAGCGCTAGCGACCTGTCACGGCTCAACTGCGATCCACGGCCTGCGGTTCCGGCCGGTTCGCTGCTTCGCGCCGCGGTGTCAGCAGCGCTCCGGGCTGCATCGCTCACGGGCGGGCTCGTGGACCCGACGCTGCTCAGTGCCGTGCGCGGCGCCGGCTACGGCGAGTCGCGAGCGACGATCGCACCCCCACCCCTCCCTCAAGCGCTGGCAGCGGCGCCAACCCGCCGGCCAGCGCGGCCCCACCCCGCCGCACGCTGGCGCGCGGTGCGTGTTGACGACACCGCCGGTTTGATCTCACGACCGCCGGGCCTCGAGCTCGATCTGGCCGGCTCGGTCAAGGGATGGGCCGCCGACATCCTCGGGGCGCAGCTCGGGCGCCACGGGCGCTTTGCCGTCGACATGGGCGGCGATCTGCGCCTGGCAGCGCGACGCGGAGCGCCGTGGGAGGTCCGCGTGCTCCACCCGCTGACTGGCGAAACCGCCCACACGCTCCAGCTCCGCGCCGGCGGTGTCGCAACCTCCGGCATCGACACGCGGTTATGGCAGCGCGACAGCGGCGAGTTCGCGCACCACCTGATCGACCCGTCGACAGGCAGCCCGGCCTGGACAGGGCTGATCACGGCAACGGCACTCGCGCCAAGCGCACTCGAAGCCGAGGCGCTCGCGAAGGCCGCCTTGCTGTCCGGCCCTGCGGCTGCGCGCCGGCTGCTTCGCTCCCGACACGGCGGCGTGCTCGTGCACGACGACGGCGCGGTGGAGCCGATCGGCCGGCGACCTCGGCGTCAGCTCCCTTTCTCTCGTCGCGTCCGGTGATCGCTCGCTGTAGCGGGCTCGGTTCCGCGTTGAGCCGTCGCTCGGCGCAAGCCCCGCCCGCGGCTCGATTCCGAAGCACGCACTGGCCGGTTATCCTTGTCTATGCTCGCTGAGTGGGCGCTTTGGAACATTTGGCGAAGCCGATGGCCAATCCGCAACCACCTGGCCCTGGCGCCGGGAGCGAGCATCCGCATCTGATGACCGGTTCGGCCAAAAATATGCGGATTTTTTGCCAGGACAATAGGCGCCCGTAGCTCAGCTGGATAGAGCGTCGGTCTACGGAACCGAAGGTCGGGAGTTCGAATCTCTCCGGGCGCGCTACAAACTACCTGCAAAGCGGCCTATTCTGAGACGCAACCGGCGGGTAGCACGCCACTAAGACTCCACTACGCTCTCGCGCTGACGTCGCGATCAGCCTGTCTCATCGTCGCGCCTCCGGTCACGGGACGTCAATAGGCCCCGCAGATGCGGCTCGGAATCCCGGACGAGATGCCCGTAGTGTGCCTCGATCGTCTCGACGCTCGCTCCCATCAATCGCGCCAGCTCGAAGATCGACACGCCCGCAGCCAG
>JBEKRJ010000489.1:0-4508 GCA_049518835.1 Solirubrobacteraceae bacterium | reverse complement strand
GGCGCCGCGATCCTCGGCGAGATCGCAGGCTACGGCACGACGTCAGATGCCTTTCACCTGACGGCACCCGAGCCGACCGGGGTGCCGGCGGCGAAAGCGATCGAGTTCGCGCTCGCCGACGCCGGCGTGACGCCCGACCAGGTCGACTACATCAACGCCCACGGCACTTCGACGCCGCTCAACGACGCCACCGAGACCGTCGCGATCAAGCGCGCCCTCGGTGACGAGCGCGCACGCCAGATCCCGATCTCGTCCACCAAATCGGCGATCGGCCACCTGCTCGGCGCGGCCGGCGCGGTCGAGGCGGTGGCGACCGTGCGGACGCTCGCGACGCGGGTGATCTGCCCGACGCTCGGCTACGAGGTGCCGGATCCCGAGCTCGACCTCGACTACGTGCCGGGCGAAGCGCGCCCGTTGCTGCTCTCCAACGGCCGCCCGCCGGTCGCGATCTCGAACTCGTTCGCGTTCGGAGGCCACAACGTGACGCTGGTGCTGAGAGGAGCGTGAGCGTGACCGCGACCGCCCTGCGGGAGCCGGTTGTCCACCTCGATCCGCTCGCGCGGCTGGAGGCGTTGTGCGACCCGGGCAGCCTGCAGGTGCTGCGCTCGCGCATCCTGTCACCGCGCCTCGGCGCGCGGGCCGTCGCCGGCGACGGCGTGGTCGGCGCCGCCGGGACCGTCGCCGGGCGCCCGGTCGCATGCTATGCCCAGGACGGCCGTTTCCTCGGCGGCTCGCTCGGCGAGCGTCACGCCGACACGATCGTCCGCGTGCTGTCGCTCGCCGCGCGCGCGCGCCTTCCGGTCGTCGGCTTCGTCGAGTCCGGCGGTGCGCGCATGCAGGAGGGGACCGCCGCGCTTGCCGGCTACGGCCGGATCTTCCGCCAGACCGTCGCGCTGACTGGCGTCGTGCCTCAGATCGCGGTCGTCTCAGGTGCATCGGCCGGCGGCGGCGCGTACTCGCCGGCGCTGACCGACGTGATCGTGATGACCGAGGACGCGGCGATGTTCCTGACCGGTCCAGGGGTCGTGCGCGAGGCGCTGGGCGAGGAGATCGACGCGGCGTCGCTCGGCGGCGCCCACGTGCACGACCGCAACGGCGTCTGTCACCTGGTCGAGCGCGACGAGCTCGCCGCCGCGGCACGCGTGCGCCAGCTGCTCGGGTATCTGCCGTCGGCGGCCGGGCAGCTGCCGCCCGCCGTCGGCGGCCGTGAGCCGGCGCTGAGCGATCCGGGCGCGGTCGTGCCGTCCGAGCCGCGCCGCACCTACGACGTGCGCGATGTGCTGCGAGCGCTGTTCGACGCGGACTCGCTGCTGGAGCTGTGCCCGCGGTGGGCGCGCAACGTGGTCACGACGCTCGCGCGCCTGGACGGCCGCGCAGTTGCGATCGTCGCCAACCAGCCGCACCACCTCGGCGGCGTGCTCGACGCCGAGGGCTCCGAGAAGGCGGCACGATTCGTCTCGTTTTGCGACTCGTTCGGGCTGCCGTTGATCGCGGTCGTCGACACGCCCGGGTTCATGCCCGGCTCGCGCCAGGAGCGCGCCGGCGTGATCAGGCACGGTGCCTCACTAGTGCGCGCGTTCGCGTCCGCGCGTGTGCCGAAGCTGACCGTCGTGCTGCGCAAGTCCTACGGCGGCGCGTACATCACGATGAACTCCCGCGATCTGGGAGCCGACCTGGTGCTCGCATGGCCAGGAGCGGAGCTGGGGATCATGAGCGCCCGCACCGCGGTCGGGATCGTGCACCGCCGCGAGCTGCGCGTCGCGGGCGATCCGGAGGCCGAGCAGGCCCGGCTTGCCGGCGCCTACGCGCACGAGCACTTGCGAGCCGAGCTCGCGGCCGCGGCCGGGTTCGTGGACGAGATCGTCGAGCCGGCCCAGACGCGCGAGCGGCTGCAATGGGCACTGCGCACGCTCGCGGGAGCGGGCAGCGCGTGATCCTCGCCGGCAAGCGGCTGTTGATCACGGGCGTCATCACCAAAGACTCGATCGCGTTCCACGTCGCACAGCAGGCTCAGCGCGAGGGGGCGACAGTGCTGCTGACCAGCTTCGGGCGGGTGCGGAGGATGACCGAGCGCGCCGCGAAGCGGCTGGAGTCTCCGGTCGACGTGCTCGAGCTCGATGTCAACAACGACTCCGACTTCGCCGCGCTCGTCGCGACGCTGCGCGAGCGCTGGGGTGGGGTCGACGGAGCGCTGCATGCGATCGCGTTCGCGCCTGAGGACGCGCTCGGCGGTCACTTCATGACCGCGCCTGCGCAGAGTGCGATGCAGGCCTTTCAGACCAGCGCGTTCTCGCTCAAGGCACTCGCGGCCGCGCTCGCGCCGCTGATGGCACCGGGCGCCGGCATCGTCGGCCTCGACTTCGATGCGTCGGTCGCGTGGCCGATCTACGACTGGATGGGCGTCGCAAAGGCCGCGCTCGAGTCCGTCGCCCGGTACCTCGCGCGCGACCTCGGCCCGGACGGGATCCGCGTCAACCTCGTCTCGGCCGGTCCGCTCGGGACGGTGGCCGCGCGCGGGATCCCGGGCTTTGAGGCGCTCGCGGAGCTGTGGCGCCAGCAGGCGCCGCTCGGCTGGGACGTCGCCGATCCGGCGCCGGTCGCCGGCGCCGTGTGCTTCCTGCTGTCGGACTACGCCCGCGCGATCACCGGCGAGATCCTGCACGTCGACGGCGGCTTTCACGCGATCGGCGCGCCGGCGTCGGCTTCGGCCGGCGCACCGGTCGATGACGCGGGCGGGCCGCCCGCGTCGGCCCCGATTACCTGAACAGGTCCTCGGCTTCGGGGCGCAGCAGCGCAGCCGCCCCGGGCCCGTCGCCGGCGACGGCATGGGACCCGGCCCCGCGCACGCGCACGACCGGCTGCATGCCGTCCTTGCGGCGCGCCAGGTCGGCGGCCGCCGCGAGCTCGTCGGCGATCGCAATCCAGGTCGCCTTCAGCTCGCGCCCGACCGCGTCGGCGCGGCCGCGCCAGTCCTCGAGCGGCTCGAGGCCGGCGCAGCCGATTGCCACGTCGGTCTGCCCCCGCCGCCAGGCGCGGCCGAAAGAGTCGGTGATCACGATCGCGGGCGCCACGCCGCCCAGCTCGTCAATCCGCGCTCGCAGCGCTCGCGCCGAAGCATCGGGGTCTTGCGGCAGCAGCACGACCGTCTCCTCGCCGGGGACGTTGGATTGGTCGACGCCGGCGTTGGCGCACACGAGGCCCTGCCGGGTCACGCAGATCAGCACGCCCCGTGCGGCGCGCAGCAGCGTCTGCGATTCGTCGAGCACCACTTGCACGTGCCGCGGGTCCTTGCCGTGCTCGTCGGCGAGCCGCACTGCCCGCACGCTCGGCGACACGTCTGACAGCCGGCGCGTCCGGCCCTCCGCCTTGGAAATCGCCTTGTGCGCGACGACCAGCACATCGCCCCGCTCGAGGCCGCCTTGGGCCTCCAGCGCCCGGACGATCAGTTGCCCGAGGTCGTTGCCGGCGTGGATCTCCGGCAGCCCTTCGAGCGCCACCGCGCTGATCACGGTCAGGCTCGGCTTCGCATCAGCTGGTTGAGCATCCCACGGGTGTGGGCGGCGTGTCCGTGGATCGTCGTCAGCGTCGCCTGCAGCGTTGCCAGGTCGTCGGGCGTATCGACGTCGAGCGCCAGCGAGGACAGCTCGACGACCTCGTGCTCGATCCGGTGCGACTGCGCCTGGCTCGCGTGGCGCCGGCAGCTTCCGGGGCCGAACGCCGGCGCCATCGCGTCCGGCGGCGCCAGCAGCAGCGCGTTGGTCCCGGTGCCGTGCCGATCGGGCACGATCAGCACCGAGGGCGGACCCGTCGGGCGCGCGAGCAGCTCCTCGAGCTGCTGCGGGTCAAGCAGCGGACAGTCGCCGGGGACCAGCAGCGCACGCTCGTAGCGCTGTGCGAGCGCCGCGCGCACCCCGGCCGTCGCCGCTGCGTTGTGGCCGCGCTCCTCGTCTGCAAGCACGGTCGCCCCGTACCCGCCGGCGATCCGCTGGGCGCCCCGATCGGAGCTGACGACCAGGACCTCGTCGAGCGTCGGCACGCGCCGCAGCGCAAGCAGCACATCGGAGAACATCGCCTCTGCCAGCGCGCGCCGCGGCCCGGGCTCGAGCTCATCCGCGAGACGCCGCTTTGCTCCGGCGAAGCTCTTGACCGGCAGGATCGCGAGTGTCGACATTGCCGAGAAACGCTACCCAAGCGAGAGCGCGAACCGCAGTGTGCGCTCAGCCACGCGTCGCCGAGCATCAGGACTGTCGAGCAGCACGTCGCACTCGAGCACCGGCACGGCGTCGGTGTGCTCGTCGCCGACGAGTCCGTCGATCACTCCCGCGTACAGCGCCGCGATCCCGTCGTTGCGCAGCGGCTGCCCGGCCCACTGCATGAACACAGCCGTCGGCCCCTTCAGCACCTGCCCGCCCACCAGCGGGCTGACCGCGACGACGGGGCTGCGGGTCGTGACGAGCGCCGTGCGCAGGTCCTCGAGCGCCAGCATCGGGCCGATCGAGACGATCGGG
>JBEKRJ010000488.1:0-4515 GCA_049518835.1 Solirubrobacteraceae bacterium | reverse complement strand
GCCGACACACGTCAGTGACAAGTGCGATTGTCAGCGCGCCGTAGGATCCACGCGCTTGCCCCGTGACCGTTCAAAATCGGGGTCGGCCTGTTAGCGATGAGAGCCATCACGAGGACCTTGACGCCGCTGCTGGCGCTCGCGCTGGTGCTGCCCGGGGTCGCGGCGGCGAAGCCCAGGGCCGTGCTCGCGCCTCCCGGCGACTCTGCGGTGTCGCAGTACGTCGAGGTCGTCCCGACTGCGAGCGGGGCGACCCCGTCGCAGGCGCCAACCGCAGCTAATGGCTCAGCGACTGGGGGCGGGCAGGCCGGGGGAGTACAGAGCCGTGCGCTGACGCCAAGTCAGCAAGCTCGCCTGGACGCGCTCGGCGCGGATGGCCGGACGCTCGCAGCGGTGGTCGACGCGACGTCTCCCCCCCCGGCGCCCGATTCCGCCGCGGCAGCCTCGCGCGGCGCCGGCGCAGAGAACGCGAGTGGCGCATACTCCTCCGGCGCCGGCAGCGCGAGCGGCGCGCACTCCGCCGGCAACGCGAGCGGCGCGCTCACGGCTGCGAGGGCGGTCGAGGATGGCGCCGGCGGCCTGCTGTCGGGTGCCCGGCCGCGCTCCACGGCGTCGCTGATCGCGGATACGGCGCTCGGCGGCGGCAGCGACGGGCTGGGGATCGTCCTCGCTGCGATCGCGCTGGTGGGCGCGCTCGGAGTCGTAGCGCGTGCCGTCCGGCGGCGCCGGACGGGTTCGTGAGCTGGGCGGCGCTTCGCCGCGCGATTCTCGCCGGCGCGTTGCTCGTGCTGCTCTGCCCGGCGGGCGCTTGGGCGGCGCGGCCGCTCGAGCTCGGGTTCTCCGACTCCGCCTACACCGGGCCCGACGCCGCCAGCTGGCTGCAGCGCAGCGCTCAGGCCGGTGCCGACATGGTGCGGATCGACATCGGCTGGGATGCACCCGACACCGCAATCCGACCTGCCGGCTTCGACGCCCGCAACCCAGCAGACCCGCACTACAACTTCACCGCCGCCGACGCGGCGATCCGGGAGGCGAGCGCAATCGGGTTGCGAGTGCTTGTCCTGATCAACGGTGCGCCGCTGTGGGCCGAGGGCCCCGGGCGGCCAGCGGACGTGCCGCAAGGTACGTGGCGCCCCAATCCGGCGGCGCTCGAGGACTACGCCGTCGCACTTGGCCTCCGGTACTCGGGGCACTTTCCGGATCCCGCCAATCCAGGGCACATGCTCCCCAGGGTCGCGGCGTTTCAGGTATGGAACGAGCCGAACCTGTCGGAGTATCTGAATCCCCAGTGGTCGGGCACGAGCGCGGCCGCGCCCACGATCTACCGCGCGATGCTGAACTCGTTCTACCGCGGCGTTAAGTCTGTCGACCCGCAGGCGCTGGTGGTGACGGCCGGGACGGCCCCGTTCGGCGATCCGCAGATCGGTGGGCAGAGGATCCAGCCGGCTCTCTTCTGGCGCGACGTGCTGTGCGTGAAGAGCACCCCTAACGGCGGACTCGCCGGCACCGGCTGCAGCGACCCTGCTCACTTCGATGTGCTGGCGCACCACCCCTACTCGTGGGGCTCGCCGCTGACGCACGCGCTTTGGCCCGACGATGTCGCGGTTCCCGACCTCGGCAAGCTCACGCGCATCTTGCGAGTGGCCGAGCGCACGGGCGGCGCGCTCCCGAGGATCCACCACCCCGTGTGGGTCACCGAGATCGGCTACAACTCCCAGCCGCCCAACCCCGCTGGCGTGCCGATCGCCGAGCAGGCCCGCTGGCTCGAGCAGTCGTTCGCCGAGCTCTGGCGCGAGGGCGTGTCGGCGGTCTTCTGGTACGAGGTCGGGGATGCCCCTGACGACCCGAGCTCCACGGGCGCGACCCAGTCGGGCGTTTACTACGTCGACGGGCAGCCCAAGCCGGCGTTGACCGCGTTTCGCTTCCCGCTGGTGGCGTGGCGCGGGACCGGGCCGGCGGTCGACGTGTGGGGCCGGACGCCGGCCGGGGGGCGGCTGGTGATCGAGCAGCTCGTCGGGTCGGCGTGGAAGGCCGTCCGCACCCTGCGCGAACGCGCACAAGCCACCTTTCTCACGGAGATCACCGCTCGTGGGACCGCCATCCTGCGCGCCCAAATCGCCGGCCAGAACAGCCTCGACTGGCGCCTGGGCTGACGCCAAGGCCCGGCGGGCGCAACGCCACTCCCGCGCGCACAAAGTGACCGCAGTAACACAGCTCGGCCACATCTGGAGGCGTCGCGCGCTATAGGGTCCCTACCAGGAATAAGAGCATCATAAGAGGTTTGCGACGACCGGCCGTTGCCTTTGAGCGTGGCCGGACCAAGTTGCGATGGTGGTTCTGATCCGGCTAGGTGTCTAAAAGTCACATGCGTCCTTGCCGGTGCGCGGAAGCGGCACCGGTCCGTCCACGAAATCAGGGTAACCGTTCACAATTGTGGGAGCCGCTGACGATGCTGGGCTGTGCCGGGCAAAGTGAGACGGTCACACGCGACCGCTCATTCGAAGCCGTTGTGCTCGTCCTCGGCGAGCGCCACACGGGACCAAGAAAGTCACAGGGCACCACACAGGTCTGTGACACGTCCCTCCCGCATCCAGACATAGGATCGCCGAGGCTTGCAAATCCAACGTTGCAGCGCTGGGGACTGAAATGAATGAGCCGTCGCGCATGAGCGCACCGCCGGGCCAAGCGAGGTTACGCCTGCTCGTGGCCGCAGAGAATGCGGCCGGGATGCCGCACGGCGGAAGCTGCTCGGCGGTCCCGATCGAGCCCAAGGCCGCGCATCCCGGCGCAGAGAAAGCTACGGGCCGCCGTCGCTGGCGCCGCCCGCTGCTCGGCATCCCCTTCGCTGCGCTGGCGAGCAGCATCGGTCGTGGGTTTGGCGATCGCGAGCTCGAGCGTCCGATCAGAGAAGGTCACCAGCGCGAGCAGGTCGGGCAGCGCGAAGCTGTGTTCCGCCGTTCGCTCGGCCTTGCCGACCTGTTCGCGGCGGTGACCGCCGCGCTGCTGTGCGCCGTCGTGCTCGGTCACCGCGCGCTCGAACCGCTCGCTTTGCTCGCGCTGCCGCTGGTCGTGATCGCCGGCAAGCTCGTCGGGAGCTATGACCGCGACGAGCTGCTGGTCAACAAGGCCACGATCGACGAGGCGCCGCGGTTATTTCACCTCGCGACCCTGTACGCGCTGCTGTTCTCACTGCTCCAGGGACAGTTCCTGTCCGGACGTCTCGGCGCCCCGCAGTTGCTGGCGCTCTGGGCCGCGATGTTCGTGTTCACCTTGCTGGCGCGGGGGGCTGCACGGACGTTCGCCCACGCGGCGACGCCGGTCGAGCGCCTGCTGTTCGTCGGTACGGAGGACTCCGCAGAGCGGCTTCGCGCCAAGCTTGCCTCGGCCGGCGGGCAGGCTGCGGTCGTCGGCCGGATGTCGATCGGCGACGGGGTTGGGCCGGCCGACGCCACCGAGGCGGCGAGCATGCTGCATCGCGTCGTGGACGAGCTCGGCGTCCACCGGGTGGTGATCGAGCCCAGCGAGCCGCACCCCCAGACGACGCTCGACTTCGTCCGCGAGGCGAAGGGCACAGGCGCGCGGGTGAGCCTCCTGCCGCGGATTCTCGAGGTGGTCGGGTCCTCGATCGAGATCGACGACGTTCACGGCCTGACGCTGCTGGGCGTGCGCAGGTTCGGGCTGTCGCGCTCGTCGCTGGCCGTCAAGCGCAGCTTCGACATCGCCGGCGCCGGACTCATGCTTGTTCTGTTCGCCCCGCTGCTGGCTGCGCTCGCGGTGCTGGTCGCGCTCGACAGCCGCGGCTCGGCAATCTATCGCCAGACACGGATCGGCCGTGAGGGCCGACCGTTCACGATGCTCAAGCTTCGCACGATGGTCGAAGGCGCGGATGCGCTGAAGCCGGCGCTTGCGCCGCTCAACGAGGCCGAGGGCCTGTTCAAGATCGCCGACGATCCGCGCGTGACCCGCGTAGGCCGGTGGCTGCGGCGCTACTCGCTGGACGAGGTGCCGCAGCTGATCAACGTGATGCGAGGCGAGATGAGCCTCGTGGGGCCACGACCGCTCGTCCGTGACGACGACGCGCAGATCACCGGCTTGGATCGCCGGCGCCTGTACCTGACACCTGGGATGACGGGCCGCTGGCAGATCCTCGGCTCAGCCCGGGTGCCGATGTCGGAGATGATCAAGCTCGACTACCTGTACGTCACCGGGTGGTCGCTGTGGTCCGACGTGAAGATCTTGCTTCGGACCGTGCCGTATGTCCTCGCGAGACGAGGGATGTAACCGCAGTGCTTTTCACAGTCCATCCTTACCGAAAGGATCCATCACGCATGTTATTGCGTAAAGCACGTCGCACGTTGGTCAGGAAGAAGGTGCTGGTCGTCGCCACGATAGTGACGCTCGCCGCCTCCGCTGGCGTGGCGTACGCCGTCGGCACCGACATCTGGATCGGCACCAGCGGACACGACACCATCAACCTGCGCACCGATACCAACAACACCCACATCTGGGGCCTCGCCG
>JBEKRJ010000487.1:0-4519 GCA_049518835.1 Solirubrobacteraceae bacterium | reverse complement strand
CTGTCTGAGCTACATGACCGTCATCATCCTCATCTGCGGCCAAATTCAGTTGCGCCGTCAACGCGTACCTACGGCAGGACGTCAGCGCTGATCCCAACTCCTGCACCCTACAGCCCCTAGGCACACCTAGAGGCATCTCACCCTCATCACACTCGCCCGAGGCATGTAGCAAACGATAATACAACGTGGGTTCACCATTAGGTCCACTGATCGGCTTAGAAGACCATGAAAGACCGTGCTTGCCTAAAAGCGGATTGACAACCGGAAGGATATCGCCTAATCCCGCGTAATTATATTCGTACGTACCGCCAGCTTGCATCTTAACCTTCGCTGTCTTTGATTTCTTGAAGGTCGGTGTCTCTGCCTGAAAAGCCGCTAAAGCCACAGCCAAACCGTTGTAAACAGGCGCCTCAATCGTGGATGCTTCAGATTCGCTCATAGTCTCTATTATAGCGCTCGGAGGTCAGTGACTATTCCCGTGGCTAAAGCGCACGGGCTTCTAGGATCTCTCGATCCAGGTCGTGTAGTCCCACGGCCAAAACGCGGGATGGGACGCGAAGGAATAATAAAAGTGCTCACCTCAAACGTCCTGTTCGCTTCTCCCCACCAATAATATCCACCAACTTGACCAGCTCACCAACTGGGTGCGAAACGATCATGACAGGGATATCTGTCTCCTCATACCGCTCTGTTGCTAGCCTGCGCGCAACCTCCTCGCCAAACACCCATTTGGCATGACTACGACCACGCATCGAAAGAATACGATAGCGATTATTCACTATTAACTTCCCCAGAATCTCCAGGATATACCGACTCCCATTCTAGGCTCGGATCATCTATATCGAATGTTGGCAATCCTAGCGGCAACGCTAATTCGGAACGCAAGCCCGAACCTAAAGCTCGTTTCGCAAACGCTGTCCGTATACAAGCGGGATGTACCCACCACTGCTGATAGGCCCCTAACTCACCAGCAGGGAACAATGTCAAGCCGAACGCTTCATTAAGAAGCACCTCCTCATCACAAAAAGCACAGATAGCTTCTCTTAATGATGTTACCACTTTACTCCCAAACTCTTAGCCTGCGCTGTGATTGCATTACTGATCTCCTCGGGTATCGCCTCTCCCTCCACCATCCAAGAACCCTGATCAGCAGTCCAGATCGCCATCATACCAGGTACGCTTCTACTCCTCACTAGCTCTTCTGGCGATACCGTTGTCAAAACTGCTCTTGGAGGTATACCTCTCACTGTCGGTAAAATATATATCCCTAGTGTGATCGTGAACTGCTCATCGTCCTCTTTCATCAATCTCCTCTGTCAAATCATTACAAGCTGCGCTACCACCATAGCGCTTGAAATATGCTCGCTGCCGCAACCAGCCGTTTGGGGTGTAGAATCCCCAATCGCGTTGCTTGTGTCCTGAGATTATTAGTGTCCAGCAGCCTTGTGTTACTACCCGGTGTTGATGGAAAGCCGAACGATAACGAATCGTACCAGATCGCATAAGCGTACCCAAAACCTGCTTGTCACTTCCTTTTTCAGGGCTCGCCACCCAATCCTCGTAAGATCCTTTAAGCACTAGGGTGATGAACCACCAAGGATGGTCATGCAAATGATCCTCATCGCTTCGAAAAAAGTGATGCAATCGTATTGCAAACGGTCCCATATTGAAGATCCATCGTTCCAAGTATCGGCAATCGGGAGGGCCAATAAGCTCATGCCGATACCCTAGGGCGCTATCGGGACGGTGCTGCGCTTTCCTCTCATGCGATCTACGCTTGCTCATTACATCCTCCGGGCGGGATTCGAACCTCTTATACAGCCTTGCGGCGGCGTCCTCTACCTTATCCGGGCAGTGCTCAACCTTGCTAAGCTACCGGAGGTTAAGATGGCTTACTGCAACTGTATTAATCCTCAGGACTAAACATTGTGATTCTCTCTTTCCGGTGACTATTCCCGTGGCTAAAGCGGTCGCTCATCGGACCATCCCCCGCTCCGCCATCTTCATCCGGTAGACGAGCGCCAGCGACGCGTGCGCCTGTGCGCGCGCCGCGCTGATCTGCGCCACCTGTAGCGACTGGTCATCGTTGAACCGCTCGAGCAGTTGCTCGGCTGCGCGCGTGTGCCGCTCGGCCTCGGCCCTGTCCAGGTCCTGCACGGTCGCGGTCATCGGACGACCGCCACGTGCGGGCGCGACGCGCCCGCCTGCCACACCGACGTCTGCAGAGTCACCGCGCGGAACGGCCACCGGGAGCCGATCGTCCCCGGCGCCGACCGGTACGGGTACCGAAACCGGCCCGTGCTCGTGACGGTGGCGGCGCCGATGTACCGCCAGCCGAGCGGATCCCGCGACTGGATCTCGACCACGCTCGGCGGCGGCGTCGAGCCTGTCAGGACGCCGCCGTAGAACACGAGGCGCGCGCCCGGCCGGGACTGCACGCCCAGCCACAGCGACGGCGACACGAGCTCGTCGACGACGATCGGGTCACCGCCGGCGGTGATCGTCAGCACGCGGCTCGGGCCGGGCGGCACCAGCATGGCGCCGGCGAACGCCAGCGCCGAGTGCACATAGGTGCGGTGCAGGACGATCGGAACGTTCGAGGGAGGGGTGAGCATGGTTGGTTCTCCTTCTGTCTTGTGTTCAGCAGCCGAGGTATCCCGGCCAGCACGACGGGCCTAGACGGGCTGCAGGCGGTGTGTGTGATGGCGGCGGCGTGTGCACAGCGGCTGCGACCGCCCTCGCCGACGTCGACCGTGGTGTCGGCCTCGGCGTTGGCCGCGGCGCATAGCGGGCGACGGCGCGCACGCGCCCGACCGGCGGCGCTACCGGCGCCCGCCGAACCGCCGGCACTCGGACTGCCGGCATCCGCGCGTACGTCGGCGGCTGCTCTCGATGACGTCGAACGCCCGCGACCGTTCGGCGCGCGATCACGCTCCGCGCGGCCGGCGGCCGCCGCGACGCGCTGACCCGCGCCGGCACCCTCGCGAGCTGCGTGCGCGCCGGGTCACCCTGTTGATCGAAAGGGTGACTCGCTGACGCGCTCTGCGCTGCCGGCGGGCGAACCGTGACCCGGCCGGCGCTTGTGCGCGAGCCCGACATCGCCAGCAGGGCTGTGAGCAGCAGCACCGCGAGCCCGACCGGCGCCCTCGCAGCCCTCCATGTGGCGGCGGTCATTTCCAGCCCCGGCACAACGGCAGTGACAGGGTCGCGGCGGCGGCCTGGTCGCCCCACACGGGTCGCAATCTGACGCCGGCGTCGTGCGCGCGGTCCTGCGCGCGGCCGACCGCCTCCCGCAAGCCGACCGGCCCGCGCTCGTACGGGACGGCGACGGTCACCACGCCGCCGTAGCGGACGAGCGCGTGGCCGTCCGCGAGCTGCTCCGCGAGCGTCCACGTTGACCCCTCTTGGCGCTCCTTGCGTGCGCTCGCCATGAGCCCCAGGCGGGCGCGGAGGCCGCGCTCGGCGTGCGCCTTCTGCTTCTCGCGTGCCGCGACCCGGTCGGCCTCGTCGCGGGAGAGGACGCGCATGTGGAAGCTGCAGCAGCCGACGCCCCAGCCGGTCAGCAGCCGGGCGAGGAACGTGCCGCGCACGTCGTGCTCTGGCATGCCGGCGACCTCGAGCGTGCACGACAGCGACCCGTCGAACGTCACATGGCCCCAGCCGGCGAGCCGGCCGGCAGGCCCCCACTCGTCCATCGCCACGCCCGGCAGCGCGTTCATGACGGGCTGCTCGCGCTCGCGGCGGCCGTAGGGGTCTAGGCCGTCCTGCAGCATTGCGGCGAGGCCGCGGCCGTCTGGGATCAGCCGGCCGTCGGCGTCGTCGTGCGCGCCGATCCGCGCCAGCTCGCCGACCACCCTGGTCATCTCGTCGGCGACCACGGCGAGCGCTCCTTGTCGGCCGCCGCCGTGCTGTCTGACGAGCCGGCGGCCGGTCAGCGTGTGCGTGTCGACGAGGATCGCGAGCCAGGTCTCGGCCTCGTTGCCCGCCGTGTCGTCATCCAAGAGCTCGCGCATCGCGAGGTCGCTCACGTCGTCGGCGGTCATGCCTTCGCGGCGGTGAGCGTGCGCGTACTCGCGCGCGGCAGCGAGCCCGGACGGGAGTGATCTGACTCCCCACTGGATCGTGTTGCACGCCGCTGCGTCGCGGCCGAACGCGGCGATGAACGATCCGTGAGCGTCGAGCATCAGCTCCTGGTCCTCCGGATCTAAGAGCTCGAACGCGCGGCTCTCGCAGAACACCGCGGCGACGTAGCAGCCCCGGGCGCCGTCGTAGGCGACGCCGAGCCGCGGCCGGCCGGCGATCCGCGAGAGCGTGACCTCGAATAGTTCGATGCCGGCGAGCTCCGCCGGCAGCGGGCGAGCGAGCACGGCCGGCTGCGGCGCCACGTCACCGTCGCGCGGGACGGTGGTGATCCGCCGCGCGTGGATGGCGCCGGCCGTCCACTTCAGCGAGCCTGTGACGGCCGCGCGCGCGTGCCGGGAAGCGACGGGCGTCCACTCCAGCAGCGTCAACCCCCACG
>JBEKRJ010000486.1:0-4528 GCA_049518835.1 Solirubrobacteraceae bacterium | reverse complement strand
ACTGCGGTGCAGGCGATCTCCTGGCGGCGCCTATATCCACCGCTTGTCCACCGCCGCGATACGCACGACCTTGCCTCTAAGCCGACGCATGTGCCGCCGGCCGATGAGTTGCTCGACTGGGCGAATCCGTGGACCTGGAGCGAGGCGCTGCGTCAGGTGGCCGCGAGTGGCGCGCGAGGGTTGATCCTGCCCTGGCTGCATCCGGTGATGGCGCCGCCGTACCGCTACCTGCTACGTCACGCTCCGGCGTCCGCCCGCCGCATCGTGATCTGCCACAACGTCGAGCCGCACGAGCCAGTGCCGCTCGGGCCGACGCTGACCCGGGCGGTGTTGCGCCACGCCGACGTGATCGTGATTCACGCTTCCCAGCAGCGCGAGGAACTGGCGCGCCTCGGGGTCGGGGATCGCGCCGTCGTCGATGCCTTCCATCCGCGCTTCGTCGCCGCTGACCTGTCGGCACTGCCGACGCCCGAACAGGTGGCGGCCGAGCGCGCGCGTCAGGGCAACCCCGCGCTGTCGCTGTTGGCGTTCGGCGCGATCCGCCCCTACAAGGGCATCGATCTCGCCCTCGAGGCGATCGCGCGTTTGCCCCGCACGCTGCACGTCCGCCTGACGATCGCGGGCGTGTGCTGGGACGGCGGCCGCGAGTTGCGCGCCGCGATCGCCGCGCTGGGGATCGACGATCGCGTCGAGCTGCGCGATCGGTTCGTCTCCAACGAGGATGCGGCGCTGCTGTTCAGCGCCGCCGACGCCTCGCTGCTCCCGTACCGCTCCGCGACCCAATCGGGCGTCGTGCAGCTCTCGTTCGCCTATGGGGTGCCCGTCGTCGCGACAGCTGTCGGGGGGCTTGTGGACGCGATCGCCGACGGCGTGGACGGAATCCTGTGCCCGCCGGACGACGTCGCCGCGCTGGTCGCCGCGGTTGGCCGGATCCCCGAGGAGGGCTCGCGGCTGGCGGCGGGCGTGCGCCACGCTGGAGAGCAGAGCTCGTTTCGCCGCTATGGAGAGCTGATCTGCGACGCGCTCGAGGCGCTCCCGTCCTCGCTGCCACGGCGCCGGCGGGGAGCGACCGCGCGCGTCGCTGCCGGGGAGGCGCTGGCATGACCGCGCCCGCCACCGTCCCCCGACACGTGATGCGCGCCCGCGGCCTGTTTGCCAACTCGGCCTTTGCGCTGGCCGGAGACCTGGCCTCGAAGGGCGCTGTGGCCGTGATGATGGTGCTCGCTGCGCGGCAGCTTGCGGTGGGGCAACTCGCGCTGCTGGCGTTCGCGATCGCCGCCGCCAGCATCCTGTCGGCCGCTCTCGACATGGGCGCGCAGATGCTGCTGACCCGCGACGGGGTCCGGTCCGCGGCCGAGCGCTCGTCGCTGTTTCGCTCGCTGCTGGTCGGCCGCATCCCTCCGCTGACGGCCAGCCTGCTGGTCGCCGGCGCGATCGGCGTCGCCTTCGGACACGTCACCCTGGCGCTGTTGACCGTTGTCTACGCCGCGCTCGGAGCGGGTCAGATGCTGCTGACCGGCGCGCTGCGCTCGGCCCAGAACCTGATGCCCGAAGCCGCGCTGAAGCTGCTGGGGGCCGCGCTGACGGTGCTGTCCTGCGTGCTGTGCATCGTCTCGGGTGCCAACGCGATTGGGTTCCTCGTAGCCCTCAGCGTGGCCCTGGCGCTGACGCTTGCCGCGGGTGCGCCGGCGTGCGCCCGGGTGATGGAAGGCGGGCGCCGTCTCGGCGTGCGCGCCAGTCTGCGCGGCTCACTGCCGCTCGGAGCGATGACGCTCGTCACGCTGGTCTATTACCGCTCCGGGACGCTGGCGCTCAAGCTGCTTTCCTCACCGACTCAGACGGCGCTGTTCGCGACCGCCTCAACGATTGGCTTCGCGCTGCTGATGGCGCCCAACGCGATCACCACGGGGCTGCTGCCCAAGCTGTCGGCGACCGCGCGCGCCGAGCATCCGGCGCTGATGCGCCGCGCGGTCGCGTGGGCGCTGCTGATCTGCTCGGGGATCGGCGGCTCGGTGGCGCTGGGCGCGCATCCGCTCCTCGTCGGCCTGTTCGGCGCGCGCTACGGGCCCGCGGCCCCGGCCCTGCGTGTGCTGGCGCTGACCACCTTGCTGATCGGTCCGACCGGCGTGCTCGGCACCGTCCTGATCGCCCGAGGGCAGCTTCGACCCATCTATGTCCAGGTCGCCGTGTCGCTGGCCGGCAACCTGCTCGCGATCGCCATGCTCGTACCGGCCTGCGGCGCGCTCGGCGC
This sequence comes from Solirubrobacteraceae bacterium, assembly GCA_049518835.1. GTDB lineage: Bacteria > Actinomycetota > Thermoleophilia > Solirubrobacterales > Solirubrobacteraceae > Palsa-465. The sequence continues at coordinate 2,277 of JBEKRJ010000486.1, read as the reverse complement.
CGCGCTGGCCACGCTTGCCTGCGAGGCGCTGGCGTTCGTCATCACAGCCGTGGCCTGCCTGCGGGCTGTGCCCGGTTGCATCCCGGTCGGCGCTGCTGGAGCGCGGATTGCGCCGGCCGGAGGGACCACCCGATGAGCGCAATCTCCGACACCTCATGGGCGCCTGCCGCCCCGACGGTGGCCTCCGTCGCCAAGCCCCGCGGCCTGTCCGCCGCGCGCGCTGGCGTGATCGCGGCCGGGCTGCTCAGCCTGGCGGTGCTCGTCGCGATGCAGGTGATGGCCATCTTCAACCACTACGCGATGCGTGTCATCGGCGACGCCCCGACCTACGTGGCCCTGGTCCGCGACCTCGCGCGGTCCCCGATGCAAACCGACAGCGTCTTCTTCCGCACGCTCGACACTCAATCGATCCACGCCTCCCCGTACATGCAGGCACTTGGACTGATCTGGCGGGCGCTCGCCCCCGCCGGGCATCACAACGACCCGGTGGCGATCGGCACCTTCCTGGCGATCGTGGCGATCCCGGTGACGCTGTTCACGCTCGGGATGCTGTGGTGCTTCACGCGCAAGCTGGCTGGGAGCACTGCGGCCTTTGCCGCGATCCCCGCCGTGCTGTCGCTGTTCGGCCCCGCCCACATCATCTTCGCCTCGGACCTGACCCTCGGCGGTTTGCTCGCCACCGGCTACTACCCGACGACGTTGGCCGCGGGGATGACGATCGCCGTGCTCATGCTTCTGCGCAGGCGCTCGAAGGCAGCCAGCCTCGCCACCATGCTGCTGCTGGCGCTGACGTTGGTCACAGACTTGTTCAGCGGCACGGTGCTGTTGATCTTCACGATCATCTACAGCTGTCTGGCGGCACGGCGCGTGCGCTCCGAGGCGCGCCGCATCCCCGGACTGATCCTCGGCGCATTCGCGCTGGCCGCGCTGTGGCCGCTGTTTCACGTCTTCGCAGCCTTCCAGGAGGCGGGCATTCCCGCTCCGGCGCTGATCGTCGCCGCGTTCGCTGCCCCGTGGCTGTGGCGCCTCGTGGCGCCCAGGTTGGAAGCGCTGACGCGCTCAGTGCCCCCGCTGGCGCGCGCGGCCCGCGCGCGTATCGGCGCCCCGGGCGAACTGCGCGTCGCCCTGTTCGGCCTCTGGGCGTGCGCGATGCTGGCGCTGTGGACGATCTATCTGATCGCCCGCTGGCCCGACAACCCGGCTCTACGCAGTTACCGCCTGGGGCTCTACTGGAACGATCAGGTGTACCGCTGGCCGCTGCTGCTCGCGCCCGGGGCGGTCGGGGCGATCGGCCTCCTGCGCCTGTCGCGCCGCGGCGCCGGCGAACTGGGCCTGGGGGCGCTCGTCATGTACGGCGTGGGCGTCGCCGGCTCAGTCGTGTTCCTCGCCAGTCACTTCCAGCTGCCTCTGTACTACCGGTTCGTGCTGGCGTGCCAGCTGCCCGCGGCGGTCGGCATGGGCGCCTTCCTGGCCCACCACAAGCACCGCTGGGCGGCACGCATCGCATGGGCGACGCTGCTACTCGCGTTCACCTTCAAGGTGGTAACGCTGTTGACGGTCTCGCCGACCGAGAACTACTTCGGCGCGCCGCTGCAGACCGCCTGGACGCTCGGGCGCGTGATCGCGCCGGACAGCGGCCGCGTGGCCTCCGACCCCTCCACGAGCTATTACATCCCCGCCGCCACGGGTGACCCCGTGGTGACGTTGAGCGGTCACGCCGACTCAGGCGCGGAGCCGCTGCGGGCCGAGATCGGCTATGAGCTGATGCACGAGCTGTACGCCGCCAACGCCTGGCAGTCCGCCGACGCGTTGCTGCATCTGTGGCTCGACGACGTGCGCTGGGTGGTCGTGGAGAAGTCGACGAGCCTGCGTCCGGCCGACCGCCATTTGTTCTTCTACGGGCCCTACAGCGGGCTGATCAGCCGCTCCGACATGGCCTTGATGGCACGCTACTACTCGCGCCTCGCCGCTGTCGGCACACAGGTGTACGACGACGAGGAGTACACGGTCTTCAAGCTCGACGGTCAGCGGCTCGAGCGAGCCATCGACGCCCCGGCGAGCATCGCGCCGGCAGTCGCGGCCCGCGTTGGCCGCATCCTCGTCGGGCTGGTCGAGCACGACGGGCAGGGCGCCGCCAACGCGTCGGCCGAGCTCTACCGGATCGGGGTGCGGATGGTCACGGTGAGCGTGAGCGCATTCGGGTCGGTCCCCCACGTCTACGGCTTCGGGCAGAGCCTGAGCGCCCCGGACATGGTCGCCGCGCCCGTCACGGCCCGG
>JBEKRJ010000485.1:0-4531 GCA_049518835.1 Solirubrobacteraceae bacterium | reverse complement strand
CGCGATCAAACGCTGGGAGGATCGTTACCTGCGCCCGAGCGCCGAAGCGCTCGCGCCATCAGCGCCGGTCCGCCACGCAAGGCGATCGTCCCTGAGCTGGCGGCCATGGCAGCTCCAGGGCCGCGTTGGCAGACAGTTAGGATACACCGGCCTGCAGGCCGCCGATCACGCGTTTACCCCGACGAACGTCGTTGTGATTGGCGTCGCAAAGCTAATAGTTGTTATATGAGACGATTGGTCGGCGGTGGGTGAGCAGGGAAGGATCTACGGGCTGACCGTGTCGGGGTTGGTGATGGTTCGAGAGACGGGTGTCGAGGAGTTGTTCGGCGTCGGCGGCTGGGATCGGGCGAGAGAAGTGGAAGCCTTGTCCGACGGGGCAGCCGAGGCTGCGAAGCGCGTGGAGTTGGAGGTCGTTCTCGATGCCTTCGGCGATCACCTCGACGGCGAGAGCGTGGCCGAGCTCCAACGCGGCGCGGACGACCGCGGCGCCGCTGGGTTCTAGGACGGCGCTGGTGAGGGTGCGGTCGAGCTTGAGGAGGTCGAGCGGGAAGCGTTGGAGCGCTCCCAGGGAGGAGTAGCCGGTGCCGACGTCGTCGAGCGCGAGGCGCACCCCGAGTTGGCGGAGGTTGGCGATCGTGGGTTTGGCGAGGGGGTCCAGGACGAGGCTTTCGGTGATTTCGAGCACGAGCCGGTCGGGGGTGAGGCGGTGGTGGTCGAGGAGGTCCTGGACCTCGCTGACGAGCTTGGGGGCGATTTGAACGGCCGAGACGTTGGCGGAGATGTGGGTGTGCTCGGGCCAGCGGGCGAGCTGGGCGCAGACGGCCATGAGCACCCAGCTGCCGATCGGCACGATGAGCCCGGTCTCCTCGGCGATCGCGATGAACGCGCCTGGCGTGAGCAGGCCGCGGGTGGGGTGGCGCCAACGCAGGAGCGCCTCGAACCCGTCGATGCGCAAGTCCTGTAGGGAGACGAGGGGCTGATAGTGCAGCTCGAACTCGTCGCGTTCGAGGGCATGGCGGAGGTCTGACTCGAGTTCGGCGCGCTCGAGCAGCCGTGCGCGGAGGGTGCTGTCGAAGATGCTGTAGCGCGCGCCGCCGAGGTTTTTGGCGCGGTACATCGCGGCCTCGGCGTCGCGTAGCAGCTCTTCGCTGCTGCCCTGTCCGTGGTGGCTGAGCGCGACGCCGACGCTGGCGCTGATCGGCACCTCGCGCCCGTCGATCTCGTAGCGCTCGGAGATCGTTGCCAGGATTCGGCCGGCGATGACCTCGATGGCGTGGTCGGTTTCCGTCCGGGTGGTGATGATCGTGAACTCATCCCCGCCGGCATGGGCGACTAGGTCTTCCTCGCGTACGCAGCCGAGCAGTCGGCTGGCGAGTTGGCGCAGCAGCGCGTCGCCGACATCGCGGCCGAGGGTATCGTTGATCACTTTGAAGCGGTCGAGATCCAGGGTGATCACACACACCTGATGTGCGAGGCGGCGGGCGTGGCGGAGCTCGAGCTCGAGCTCGAGCTCGCTGGTCAGTAGGGCGCGGTTCGCGAGTCCGCTGAGCGGATCCTCCAACGCGCGGCGGCGCAGCTCGTCTTCGGTGGCCGCGCGGTCCAGCGCGCCGCCGACGACGTCGGCGACCGCCTGGACGAAGCGGAAGTCCTCCTCCCCGAAGGTCCGCCCGTTGCCGCACGCGTGGGCGACGATCACGTGCTGTGCCTGCCTCAGCGCGCGCGGGCACCGGCACGCTGAGACTGTGGCCCAGGCCGCGCTCGTGAATCCAGGCGGGGACCGAGAAGCGCGTCTCGGCTTGGAGATCGTTGCTGGCGACTGGCTGGCCGACCCGGAGCGTGTAGGCGGTTTGCGACTGTTCGCCGGAGGCGACGCGGAACCCGTGCAAGTCGCCGGTCGCGGCGATCACGCGGATCTCGCCGCCGGTCAGTCGCCGGGTGGTGGCGCAGCTGGCGACCTCGAGCGTGCTCCGGACTAGCTGCATCGCCTCGCCGATCAACTCCAGCGGGTCGCTGCATTCGAGCGCGCGGCGCCCAATCGTGGCGATCGCGGCCTTCTCGCGCTCGGCGCGGCGCTGCTCGGTGACGTCCTGCAGTTGGGAGATGAAGAACGGTCGCCCGCGCGCGCTGGGCGTGACGAGCACCGTCGTGACCGCCAACTCGACCACCGACCCGTCCGGGCGGAGGTAGCGCTTCACGAGCGGTGGTTGCTCGATTCCGCGATCGCGCAGCGCCGTCCAGTCGATGCTGCGCTGCACGTCGTCGGGATGGGTGAACTCGAGGATCGAACGCCCCACCACCTCCTCGCGGTCGCGGCCCAGCAGCGCGCACAAGGCGGCGTTGGCCCTGATCACGCGCAGATCGCGGGCGAGCATCTGCGCCCCGATGCCCGCCTCCTCGAAGACCCGCTCGGCCCACTCCCCCACACGGAAGCGACCATCGATCCCTGCCCGCAGCGAGACTAGGATCTCGCCGGTCAGGACGATCGCCACCCCGAGCAGCAGACCGGCCAACCATCCCGCCAGAGCGCCGCCCAGCACGCCCATCGCGACCGCCACCAGCGCCACGGCCCGGACCGGCGCTCGCTCGCGTAGAACGCGATCTCCCACAACACGTGTCAGTCGTCGGATGATCGTCATCTCCCAGATGCTGATCGACCCGCGAGCCGGTGAACCTGCACCCCACACACACCGGACCTCCCAGCCGGCCACCCGTGAGTCAGGAGACGATCTCGGGGTGCGAACGAGCCCCCCGCCAGCGAAACGCGAGCACCGCTATCACCCACATGGGAGGCGCGTACTGCGAGCGCTCACGAGGATTCGAGACCATCGCCTGCCTGCTTTGCCGTTGCTCGCCCGGGCACGACGTCCCGGATGATCGCCCCGGCGACGTCTGCGGCGCCGGTGAGCACGTCGAACGTGGTGGCGGGCGCGTCGGATGGCGCGCGGCCAAGCATGCGGGGCTTAAGTGAGAACGCCGGGTCGCGGTCGATCGCCAGGACGGCGGCCGTCGCGGCCGCATATAGCGGTGAGGTTGGCGCAGCTGGTGCTTTTGCCGACTCCGCCCTTGAGCGCCGCGGACGCGATAACGCGAGCGCTGCCTGCTGGCGTGCTGGCCGACTAGCTGACGGGTCGACTGGCATGCGCGACCTGTTCCCGTAGCGCCGGCTCGTCAGTGTCACCGAACCGAGCGACCCGGACGACGGTCGCCGCCGCGGCCGCGATCGCCGCGAGATCGTCACTCGTCATGCAGCTCATCTCCTTCGTCGCTCCGAAGCTCATCGACGCAAGGCTGCCAGGCTGAGGGACGGGCTGCCCGCCGGCGCGGCGATAGCATCCGGATCGGCCAGCAGCCTTGCCGCCCGCGTTCCGTCCGGCGCTGGCGGCACGATGTTCGGGTGATGACTGGTACTGATCGTGCGGCTCGGTCGAATGCCGACCGCCTCAACGTCGCACGCGCGTTGCGTCCCGCCGTCGAAAGATCCTCGCGTTGCCCGCTCGTGCCGACGCCGCGGCTGATTCCCGACCCATGACGGGCGCATGAGCCAGATTGGTCGCAACGCGGCGTGTCCGTGCGGGAGCGGGCGCAAGTACAAGCGCTGCTGTGGCGCTGCACGCGCCGAGATCGATCCGCGTCGGCTCTCGCACGGCGACATGGCGGTCGGCGACCGGATCCAAGCGTGGGCATACGCGCAGCACCGTGACGAGATGGACGCGGCACTCCGCGAACTGGTTCGCAATCCGTCCGGCGTGGTCTTCGACGACACCGACCTACAGCTCATCGCGTCGTGGCAGCTGAACGACCGCGAGCTGCCCGGTGGCGGCACGCCGGCGCAGCGCTACGCGCGGCTGGCACAGCTCACCGCTTCCGAGCGTGCGATCGCTCGCCGGATCGCGTCCGCGCACCTGGCGTTGCTGCGGGTGCGCGGCACCGAGCCCGGCCGCGCGATCGAGATCGAGGACGTAACACGCGGGTGTGCGCGCACCCGCGTCGTCAGCCACGAGGTCTCCTCGTGCGTTCAGGCCAACGACATGTTCGTGGGGCATCTGATGCCAGGTCCGCCGGCGGCATCGCTGTGGGGCCCAATGGCAATGCTGGACCGGGGTACCGGACGTGAGCTGATCGACCTGCTGGAGCAGCGCATCGCGCTGCTCGGACTTGACCCGTACGGTGACGACGTGCTCGGGGACGCGATGAAATCAGCGGCGCTCGAGGTCACGAGGATGCTGATGCCGACGCTGCGGCGCGCATCCCGGCGCTCTTGGCGCCGCGGGCCCCGCGCCGCGTAGCTGCGTCGTCAGCGACGTCGACTCTGTCGCGCGCTGAGCGTTGCGCTCGGCGCGCCGCCGCCATCTGGCGTTCGGTGCGCGCGCGGTTGGCGGCGCCGGGAGCGGGCAGCATCTCGCAGTCGTGCTTGAGGTCGGTCAGCGGGTCGCCGCTGAGCCTGCCGCGGCCGAAGAGAAAGCGGATCAGGGCCAGGGCGAGGCCGCGCGCTGCGCCCTGCGCCCTGCGCACCGTTTCCAGCCCGCTGCTT
>JBEKRJ010000484.1:0-4534 GCA_049518835.1 Solirubrobacteraceae bacterium | reverse complement strand
GGCCGCGCTGTGGCGTCTTCGATCACCTCGACGACTGCCGGCGGCTCGACCGCCTGGGGCGGTCCGTCGAAGGTCGGTGGGCTCTCCATTGTCGACACCTCCTGCACGGTGTGCGTTGGTCACTGTTGTTGCGGTCGTGTCAGGGTTGTCGGCGCGGCCTGGCGAGGTACGTCAGGCTGACCGACGGCGACGCGGCCTTGGCTGACAGGATCGCAACGGCGCCAAGTCGCGTAAATGGCCCGGCCGGGGCAATACCGTTCATCGCGATGAACGGTGCAACTGTCAGTGAATCCAGAGCGTGGTCGCAAGCACGCGGCCCGAGCGCAACAGCAGCGCGATCAGGGGCGGCAGCGCGAGCAGCAGGCCCACGATTGCGCCGCCGATCAGCGGCCCGCCGGAGACCCGCGAGGTCACGACGTAAGGCCAGAGCAGCTCGACGGCAAGCGCGGCCGAGGCTGCGATCAGCGCGGCTCGTCGGCGTCCGAGGGACTCGAGCAGCGCCAGCAGCAGGCTGACGAGCGCGACACACCCGAAGGCGACGAACACGCTCACCCGATCGGTCCCCTGCGTCCAATGACCAAGTACGATCACCAGCGCAGAGAGCACGATCGTCGCAGCCACGACACGCTGGATCGCGCCGATCAGCAACGCCATCGCAGGATCGCTGATACGACGCCGGCTGGCGCCGTCGAGCGACACGCCACACAGCCCGCGCGGGACTTCGACGTGCAAGTTCCACATGTAGTAGCCGCCCCAGATGCTCGCGATCACCGAAGGGATCAGCGCAATCGCCGGGTAGCGCCCGTGCACGCCCCAACCGAGCGTCGGATCGGCGACCAGGAGTGCGCCGACGCAGCCGCCGAGGATCGCGGCGAGCAGCGCGCGGGGCGCGCTGCCGGGGCGTTCGTCGGTCGGCTTGCGGCGGCTGAGCACGGCGACGAGGCACAGCGAGGTCGTAAAGGCGGTGAGCGACACGAGCACCAGCAGCGGGGCAACGTGACGGTCAAGCGCCGCTGCCGAGGCGACGAGCGCAAGCGCGTAGACGAGCCCCCATCCCCGCCGCGTCATGATCGCGCCACCGACCCAGATCGCGACCAGCATCGCCGCGGTCTGGCCCCATCTCGGCATCAACACGAGTGGCAGCTCGACGAGCGCTGCGAACAGCACGCAGCAAACTGCTCCGTCGCGCGAGAGTAACGCAAGGCCGCTGCGAAGGCTCAAGTAGCGGCTCCGCAGCCCCCATTGCAGCGCGACGGCAAGCGGCAGCGCGACGCGGATCGCGTCGGCGAACACATGCGCCCCGAGACGGCCGAGCGGGGTCGCCCAAGCCGCGACCGACACGATCGACATCACCAGCGCGATCCCCTCCAGGAGCACGGTTTGCTGCTTGTCGTCGTCGTGGGCGGCGTCGACGCGGCCCTTCACCTGGGTCGCGCTGCCGCCCGACGGTACGAGGCCTCGCGCGGCCGACATCGCGGTCTCAGCCGGCCGCCCGGCCCAGGCCTCGAGCACGATCGTGGCTTCGATCACATCGCGTGGTGGACGTCCCAGGCGGGCGTCCACGACCCCCGCAGCGTGTGCGTCTTGATGCTCGCTCACGCCACCGCTCCCGCGATCAACTGTCCGATCAACGAGCCGTAGTCAGCCGTGCAGCGGTCCAGGGTGTAGCGCTGGTGCAGTCGCTCGTAGCCGCGACGCCCGAGCTCGGCCGCCAGGGTCGGGTCGCGCACCAGTGCCAGCACCGCGCCGGCGAGCCCGTGCACGTCTCCCGGCGGGACGACGAAGCCGCAGCCGCTCAGGATCCCGGGCACGCCACCGACGGATGTGGCGACGGTGGGGCGCCCTTGCGCCATCGCCTCGAGCAGCGTCATCGGCATCGCCTCCGAGATGCTTGTCATCAACAGCACGTCGGCGCTGCGGATCACGCCGAGCGGGTCGGTCGTGCGTCCCATGAAGCGAAAGCGGTCTGCGAGTCCCAGCTGCGCGTGCATGCGCTCGCATGCTTGTGCGTAGAGCTCCTCGCCGGCGGTCGGCGGCCCGTAGTGCTCGAATTGCACTCCAGGCATCCGGCGCGTCACCTCATCGGCGACGAGCAACAGCGTCTGCACGTCCTTGAGCGGGTCGATCCGCCCGACCGAGATCACCTTTTGCGCATTCGGCGCGGGGGTCAGGCCGCCCGTCGGGTCGATGCCGTTGGGAATCACGCGGATCTTCGCCGGATCGACGCCGAGGCCTCGTTCCCATGCCCCGTTCGCCTCGGTGACGGGCGCGATCACGTCTGCCGCGTCGTATGCGGCCCTGGTCAACCCGAGCGCCAGGCGCGTGGACATGTGGCGCTCGCCGAGCGACGCCGAGGTGTCGCGAACGGAGGCCAGGTAGGCCTCGCGCACGTACACGCCGTGCTCTGTCAGCAGCAGTGGCGTGCCGTGCAGCGCCTTGTGGATCAGCGCCGGAATCGCCGCCCAGCCGGCGGCGGTGACGTGCAGCAGCGAACAGGGCGGCGTCGGCACGGCCGCGGTGCGCGCGACCCAGTACAGCACCTGATACAGCCGCGCGGCATCGATCGTGTCATAGATCGGGGCGGGCGCCGAGTCCTCGTGCTGGCTCGTGAGCACGTCCTGGAGCGCCCGGACGTATAGCTCCCACGCCTCCCGGCTGCGAAACCCGCGCCGGATCTCCTCCGGCCGGCGCCGGCATTGAACCAGGGCCTGTGTGAGCCCGGCCAGATCGCCTTCCCAGGGGATCAAGCCGTTGAGCAGCTGCGTGGGAATGCAGGCGCTGGCGTCGGCGCGCCAGCGCCGTAGCCGCCGGGGGGGTGGATCCTGCGTCCACAGCTCGATCGGCCGCAGCAAGCGCGCGTGTGCCGGGAGCTCGTAGTTTTGTGCCCAGCGTCTGCCACCGGCGACGATCGGCAGGATGTCCCACTCCGTCTCCGTCAGCCGGCCGATGACGACGTCGCACCAGGAGCTCACGCCCCCGACTGCATACGGGTAAGTGCCCTCGGTGATCATCAGCACGCGAGGTCGGCGCTTGCCCGACGCGCGGCCGCGCGGCCGTTGCCCGCCGGCGGTCGTCGCGTGGGTGTCACCCCGCAGCCGTTGGCTGCGGGTTCGCGGGGTCAGATTGAGGCGTTCAGCGGTCATTTAGGATCTGGACGGCCGGGTCGGGTGGTGGCGTTGATCGCCGGGCGTCGCAGTTGATTGTGTGGGTCCGGTCGAGCGCCACCAATGGCCCGGCGCGGTGATCTCCGTTCATGTCTGTGAACGGCGGTGGCCTGTGGAGCCTCTCGCGGGCCCTAAAAGCGCAAAAGGTCGCGGCAGCTCCTCGCTGCCACGACCCGGTGGGCGCGTCTCCTGCTGGTGGCGTCAGCGCGCCGCGGCGCGCTCGAGCTGGCGCTCCTCGGCCGCTTGCAGGAGCGCGATCGCGGCGCGTCGGTTGGGCGCGCCGAGCTTGTGGGTGATCGCCGACACATGGCGGCGCACGGTGACCTCGGAGATCCGGAAGTGGTCGGCGATCCGGGCCGTGGTGTCGCCGCGTCGCAAGCACTCGAGGATCTCGAACTCTCGCGCGGTCAGCTCGGCGCTCGTGCCGGCGAGCGCGATCTTGAGGTGGCGATCGCGCGTGCGCGCGCGAAACTCGCGGATCAGGCGCGCGGTGAGGAGCCGTGGCAGCGCCGCTTCGCCGGCGATCACCCCTCGCAGGGCCCGAGGCAGCTGCTGGGCTGAGATCGTCTTGAGCAGGTAGCCGTCCGCCCCGGCGCGCAGGGCCCCGAACAGATCTTCGTCACTCTCGGACGAGGTCAGCATCACGATCTTCGTGTCGGGCAACGACTCCCTGATCTGCTCGGCCGCAAGGATCCCGTTGCCCGGGATCCGCACCGCCAGCAGGCAGATGTCGGGGCGGTGCACTCGCGCCGCGCCCACCGCTTCGGCGGCGTTGGCTGCTTCTGCCAGGACGCGGAAGCCCGATGATGCCAGCGCGCGACGAACGCCGGTCCGGGTCACGACCTGATCGTCGGCGATTACGACGCTCAACTCATCCGGCGTTTCCGTCAACTCGCGCAGCGTTTCCAAATTGGACGTCATAAGTCGGGCCTTGTTCTCCCATCCGTGGGTTAGCAGGTCAAAAGCTCCTGATCGAGTATTGCACGCGGCAACGGTGATTCGATGACCAAGCTGAGCGGTGTTCGTTCAGGCCCTGAACGCGTTAGGGCCCCGGGCGGCCATTGGCGCAACCACCCGAGCGGCCCACACTGCGCCAGCAAATGCACCATATACCTACACCCCACTGGCGGGCCGCGAGCGCCGCCGTGCTGCTTGTAGCCGCGTTAATCGCGGCCTACGGGTTCAGCGATCATCGCTCGCCCACGACGGCGGCTGCCAAGCAGCCGGCGAGCGTGGCCTCGGGGGCGTCACGAGCCGGCGCCACCAGCTTGTCCTCAGCCGCCGCCGCAGGCGCCGCCCAGCGCCGTGCGTCCGCGCGGTCGACCGCCCCGGCCCGCTCGACCGCGCCGGTGATCGCCGCCGGTCGCGTG
>JBEKRJ010000483.1:0-4539 GCA_049518835.1 Solirubrobacteraceae bacterium | reverse complement strand
CCGCTGCGCCGCAGCACCTGCGTGCCCGCGGGGCCGGCGGCGAACACGGCCACGCGACCGGCCAGCGCGTCGTCGAGCTCGTCGCTGGACGCCGGCTCGATCACCTCGAAACCCTCCTCCTGCGCGACCGGGATGCCCGACGCGCGGCGGTGCCCGCCGTCGATCACGTCGGGCGGGAACGTCAGCATCGTCACCTCGGCGCCCTCGCGGCGCAACAGCTCCGCCGTGCGCAGCCCGACCGGCCCGACGCCGATCACCGCGGCGCGGCTGCCGTTGAGGTCAACGGCGTGGCGAACGCGCGCCACGGCCGCGGCTGCGGTCGTGTTGGAGCCGTCCGAGTCGAGCATGATCGACGGCTTGAACGGCTCGAAGAACTGCTTCTGGACGGCGGTGAACACCGCCTCGCCGTCGCGCACCTTGGACCCGCCGATCCAGAACGCCGTGTCGGCGAGGCCCTGGGGCCCACGCGGGAAGATCGCGCCTTGGACGATCCCGGCAATCTTGTCGGCGCTCACCTGGGCGAACCCGAGCACGACGTCGACGCCGGCGTCGTAGGCGGCGATCGCGTCAAACGGGCTCGGGTGCGGGTCGGTGTCGAGCTGGATCAGGATCTTCTTCATCGAGGGTCCTCCCGTCGCGGTTCGGGAAAGCTGAGCAGGCCCCAGTCCAGGGGCCCCTCCTGGCGATAGCTCTTACCCAGCCCGCGCGCGATCGTCGCCTTCATCAGCTCCTTGCCGAGGCAGAAGGCGTGCCTGGCGTCATCGACGCCGAGCTGGTCGAACACCGCGTACAGGTCCGTGGCGCGAACGAAGCGCTCGCCGTTGAACGCGTACAGCCACCGCTGGCGCGCGGCGTCGAGCTGCTGCGCGGGGCGCGCCGGCCGCTGCTGCACGGCTTTGACTGGGCGACCGTCGAGGACGCGCGCGCGTCGGTGGCGCTCGCCGACCGCCTCGGCGCGCTGGTGGCGACCGAGCGGCTCGATGGTGTGTGGCCGGGCGCGCCGGCACTCGCGCTGCGCGGCGCCGCGACCGCCACGCTGGGCGAGATCCGCGACCGCTCGCGAGTGGTCGTGATCTGGCGCGAGGACCCAGAGACGACGCACCCGCGGCTACTGGACCGCCTCGGCTTCGGATCGCCGGGCGGCGAGCGCACGCTGGTGCTCGTCGACGACCGCGACAGCGCCACCGCGCGCCGCGCCGACCTGCGGCTGCGGTGGGCGCCCGCGCGCGACCTCGAGGCGCTGAGCTACCTGCACGCGCTGCACCGCCGGCTGTCGCTGCGGGCAAGCGACCTCGCGCCGCGGCTGGCGGGGCTGCTCGAGCGCCTGCAGACGGTCGCGCATGCGGCGTTCGTGCACGGGCCCGAGCTGACCGCCGGCGCGGGCGGGCAGCGGCGCGCGCTCGCGCTGCACGAGCTCGTGCGGGCGCTGTGCCACGACCGTCACGTGGTCAGCTTGGAGTTGCCCAGCGCGCCCGGGACCCGCGGCGCGCAGGACGTGCTGGCGTGGCAGACCGGGTACTCCCCCAGCGTGGATCTCGCCGTCGGTCACCCCGAGCTGCTCACCGCCACGCACCCGCTCGTCGCCGGCGAGGGCGTCGACGTGTCGCTGCTGATCGAGGGCGCGGCGGCGCGGCTGCCCGCCGGCGTGAGCGAGATCGCGCTGTGCAGCGTGCCGCTCGCCGGCGCGGAGGTGTCGATCCGCACCGCTGCCGCCGGCGTCGCCGCGACCGGCACCGCGCACCGGCTCGACGGGGTGCCGCTCGCGCTGCAGGCGCCGGCGCCCGGCGCCCAGCCGACCGCCGCCGCGCTGCTGACGCGGCTGCTCGCGGAGCTGTCGCGGTGACCGCGATCCGGATCAGCGGCGGCGCGCTGCACGATCCCGCCAACGGCGTCGACGGCGAGGTGCGCGAGCTGTGCCTGCAAGCCGGCAAGGTGGTCGCGCAGGTCGGCCCCGACGCCCGCGTGATCGACGCCCGCGGGATGGTCGTGATGCCCGGCGGCGTCGACATCCACGCGCACATCGCCGGGCCGACGGTGACGGCCGCGCGCAAGCTGTCGCCCGATCAGCGCCGCGACGATCCGCTCGGTCGGACCGAGCTGCTGCGCTCGGGCACCGGCGGCCTGGTCCCGTCGACGTTCGCGACCGGCTACCGCTACTCGCTGCTGGGCTACACGACCGTCGTCGAGGCTGCCGCCCCGCCGCTCGCCGCCCGCCAGGTGCTGGCCGAGCTGCGCGACACGCCGATGATCGACAAGCTGTTCCTGATCCTGATGGGCAACAACCAGGTCCTGTTCGAGCTGATCCGCGAATCCGGCGGCGCGGTCTCCCCCGCCCTGCGCGACGCAGTTGCGTGGTGGCTCGAGGCGACCGGCGGCTATGGGGTCAAGCTCGTCGACCCCGGCGGCGTCGAGCTGTTCAAGCAGTCAAACCGCCACGTCGCCTCGCTCGACGACGAGATCGCCGGCTTCGACGTGACCCCGCGCCAGGTGCTGGAGGCGATCGGCGGCGCCGTGCACGAGCTCGGGCTGCCGCACCCGGTGCACGTGCACGCCAACAACCTCGGCGTCCCCGGCAACGCGGATACGACGCTCGACACGATGCGCACGCTGTCGGGACGCCAGGCGCACTTCGCGCACCTGCAGTTTCACTGCTACGGCGGCAAGCCCGGGGGCCTGCCCCGGTCGCGCGCGCCCGAGCTGCTCGAGTACCTCTCAGACCATCCCGAGCTGACCGCCGACGTCGGCCAGGTGATGTTCGGGCCGGCGGTGACGATGACCGCAGACGAGCACGTGTCGGCGGTGCTGCGCGACCTCGACGGCGGCAAATGGCTCAACCACGACACCGAGGTCGAGACCGGCTGCGGGATCGTGCCCTACACGTATCGGGCGCGCAACTACGTCCACGCGCTGCAGTGGGGGATCGGGCTCGAGCTGTTCCTGCTCGGCAGCGACCCGTGGCAGGTGATGCTGTCCACCGACCATCCCAACGGCGGCTCGTTTCTCAGCTATCCGAAGCTGATCGCATTGCTGATGGACCGCGCGGTGCGCGAGGATCAGATCCGCCGCGCCAACCAGAAGGCGATCGGGCGCACGGCGCTGGCCGACGGGCTGGACCGCGAGTACACGCTCAACGAGATCGCGATCATCACCCGCGCCGCCCCGGCGCGGCGCCTGGGGCTGCGTGACAAGGGCCACCTCGGGATCGGCGCCGACGCCGACGTCACGATCTATCACGACCGCGCCGACCGCGAGTCGATGTTCGCGACGCCCCGGTACGTGATCAAGGGCGGCGAGCTGGTCGTCGAGGAAGGCGAGCTGCGGCGCGTCGACGACGGGCTGCTGTTCGGTAGCCGCGCCGGCTTTGACCCCGAGGTCGCGCGCGTGCTCGAGCCGCGGTTTCAAGAGCGCTACACGGTCGCGTTCGAGCACTACCCGGTCCGCGACCCGGCGCTGCGCGAGCCCGCTCGGATCGTCGAGGCGCAGCCGTGAGCGGCTTCCGGCTCGGCGCCACCGAGGTCGCCGACACGTTTGCCGAGGCGTTCCCGATGCGCTTTGCGCGGCTCGTGATCACGGCCGCCAGCGATCAGTGGGCGCTGGAAGCGGCCCGCTCGGCGACCGGCTTTGCGACCTCCGTGATCGGGTGCAAGTGCGAAGCCGCGATCGAGCGGGTGCTCGACGCCGGCCAGACGCCCGACGGACGCCCCGGGATCGCCGTGCTGCTGTTCGCGATGGATCGCGACAGCGTCGCCAAGCGGGTGCTCGATCGCGTCGGCCAGAGCGTGCTCACGTGCCCGACGACCGCCTGCTTCGACGGGCTGCCCGGCGCCGAGCGGACGGTCGCGCTCGGCGCCGCGCTGCGCTACTTCGGCGACGGCTTTCAGGCCAGCAAGGTGATCGCCGGCCGGCGCTTCTGGCGGATCCCGGTGATGGAGGGCGAGTTTCTCGTCTGCGACTCGGTCGGCGTCGGTCGCGGCGTCGGCGGCGGCAACTTCGTGGTCGGCGCGCGCGACGACGACGACGCGCTCGCGGCGGCCGTGGCAGCGGCCGACGCGATCCGCGGCGAGGGGATCGCGCTGCCGTTCCCGGGCGGGATCGTGCGCAGCGGCAGCAAGGTCGGCGCCCGCACGTCGTCGTCGATGCCCGCCTCGACCAACCACCGCCTCGCCCCCACGCTGCGCGCCCAGATCGACGACACGCTGGTCCCCGAGGGCGTCGGCGCGCTATTCGAGATCGTGATCGACGGCGTCGACGAGGACGCCGTGCGCGAGGCGATGCGCCGCGGGCTGCACGCCGCCGCCGCCGCGGGCGCCGCCCACATCAGCGCCGCCAACTTCGGCGGCAAGCTCGGCGAGTTTCACTTCCCGCTGTCTGACTTACGGGACCCGCCGTGACCCTGACGCTCACGCTTCGCACGCAGCCGCCGGCGCGGGTGAGCCTGGCCGCGCTGACACCGGAGCGGCTGCACGGGCTCGGCGCCGCCGGGGTTGGTGCGCTGACCGTGCGCTGCGGTGGACGGCTGCGGGCGGTGGCCGACCTGTT
>JBEKRJ010000482.1:0-4540 GCA_049518835.1 Solirubrobacteraceae bacterium | reverse complement strand
TGCCCGGCGCTCGTCGCTGGCGAGATAAGCGGGGATCAGCGCGACCACCGCTCCCACGCCGAAGAACATCCCCCACGCGTGCGTGTACAGCATCAGCGCGAGCGAGATCGAGAACAGGATCAGGTACTTGCGCCGGCGGTACACGAACGCGTGCACGAAGGCGGCGGCGGCCACGATCCCGAGCAGCCCCATCAGCTCGTACATCCGCGTCTCCTGCGCGTAGTCGGTCAAGAACGAGCTGAACGCGAACAGCGCCGCGGCATAGATCCCTGGGCGGCGGCCGAACAGGCTCCATCCCGCCCACATCCCGACGGGCACCGTGAGCAGCCCGAACAGCAGCGGCAGCGCGTGGGTCGCGGCCTCGCTGGCGCCGAACGCGCTGATCCAGAAGTGCAGCAGCAGGTAGAACAGCGGCGGCGACCCGTCGTGGCGCAGGATCCCCGGAATCGCGCTGAGCGAATGCGAGGCAATGCCGGTGGTGATCGCCTCATCCATCCAGAACTGGCCGCTGATGTACTTGGTGCGGAAGTAGGCGGAGATCGCCAGCAGCACGACCAGGATCGCGCCGGTGCTGGCCCACACGGGCATCCGCTCGAGCCACTTCGGCTCTCGCACGTCGACGACCTTGGGCACGGCGCTAGGGGGTGCGATGACCGTCGCCATCTACGCGCTCGCCTTATCACCGCAGGTTGAAAAGATCCTGAACGTGCGCGTGTGCGCGACGAGCGTGTAGTGGGCTCCCGCACGCTCCCAGGCGATGATCTGCGCCGGCGTCGGCAGCAGCGTCGAGTCCGACTGCGCACGGGCCTGGAGGATCACGTTCGGCCACGGCGGCCCGGCAAGGCCACTCGGCTCGGCCTCGACTCGCAGCGTCCGCACGCCGAGCGTCCACGCGACCATCGGCACCTGGAACCCCTCGGTCATCACCGAGCCGCACTTGAGCAGCGTGCCGGCCCCGCCGGCATCGCGCACGGCGGCCGTCAGGTCCTCGCGCAGATGCGCTTGGTAGACGAGCGCGTGATGGGTCCGCGGAAGGCTGATGACGTTCTGCCCGATCCACGGGGGAACGGCGAGGAACAGGGCCACGGCGACTGCCGCGCCGCCAGGAACGACAAGCTGCACGGTTGCAAGTCGTCGCAGCGCGCCGGCCAGCGCGACCAGGCGACGCAAGACCGCGGCCGCGGCCTGCGCGAGCCATCCCCATCCGATCGCACCGGCGATCGCGACCGGCGCCGAGCCGAGCACCAGGTAGCGGTTGTTGCCCGAGAAGCCCGCTTGGGTCTCGAGCGCGATCCCAAACCACCACAGGTAGCCAAACACGCCGACGCCGAGCAGCCACGCACGCGCGCGAGTCGCCGGGCTCAGCGCGGCCTGCCGCCACCACGTGGCCCGCCCGCGCCACAGCCCGAACGCGGCCACGACCATCGCGAGGATCCCGGCGACCTTCACGCGGTTGAGCACCGCCGGCCACGCCTCGTTCTTGAACACCGTGCAAACGGGGCACTTCGCGAACGCGGCGCTGTTGGCACGCGGGTGCTGGGCGCGTGTGACGCCGCGCAGCAGGTGTCCCGAGCCCCACAGCTCGGGCAAGAACCACAGCACCGGGATCAGGGCGAACAAGCCGAGCACGAGGCGGCGTGCGCCGGGGTCCCGCCACCACAGATAGAGCCCGAACGGGCCCCAGAAGACCCACAGCTCCGGTCGATCGAGCGCAGCGAAGAACCCGACTGCGAACGCCTGGCGCCGCGCGCCGTCGAGGTAGCGGTCGACGGCGATCAAGCCAAGCGCGGTCGCCAGGCCCTCCGAGTAGCCAAGCGCGTTGTCGGACACGAACCCGCCGGAGTTGATCAGGCTGGCGCCCGCGATCACGCCCGCGATCACGCCGGGGAGCGCAGTGCGCAGCCGCGTCGCCCCGGTCTCGCCGGACATCGCCGTGCCCAGCATCCTCGTCAGCCGCCAGGCGAGCTTGAACGACATCACGACCGCGATCACGGCGCCGGCCCGAGCGACGATCAGCCACAGGTCCGGCTGTGCGTGCCCGAACAGCGCGAACACAGTCGTGAAGATCATCGGCAGTGGCTTCCACGAAGGCCCGCCGGTCGTGTGCAGATCGAGGTGCACGATCTCGCGCCCCCATACGAGCCACGCCCATGGGTCGTAGCTCGGGGTCGACGGGATCAGCAACGACAGCGCGCCGATCACGAGCGCTCCGACGCCCAGCGGCAGATACAACCGTCCGCCGGTGAGGCGGCTGGCGAGGCCGGCGATCCGGGCCCTGCTCGGGCGCGCGATGGCCGGCGCAGTCAGTTCTGCAGTCGGGACAGACATCGTTCTCTGATTGCCGCGCTCGGAAACCGGCGACGCGCGGGGCGGCAGACACACAGGTGCCCGCACACCGAGCGCGGGCAACGATTCGCGATTGTAGAGGGCACGGCGGCGCGACCGCCCCGAGGCCCCGCCATGACTACCCGGTGACGCCCTGCGCGACGCAGGCCTCGACCTCGTCGAGCTCGCCGTCGGAGGCGAGGTTCGGATACAGCAGCGCGCTGCCGATCACCTCCGCGCCCTGGTAGGCCCGGTTGCCCTGGATCTGGTCTCCCTGCGCGACTCCAGGCGTCGGCTGGAACACCACCGTCGGGCCATCCGGCGGCGAGCCGATCTGCAGCCCGGGCCGCCCGCTGATCGTCGTGCTCGAGACAGCGAGCTGATGCTGGCGCAGGCACGCGATGTGGTCGGGATTGTTCGAACGGGGATTGTCGACCTTGCCGCGGCCACTGGCCACGTTGGCCGAGCCGGCGGCGGGGTTCGCAACGCTGCCCCCGCAGCCCGCGATCACGATCGCGGCCAGCGCGCACGCCGAGGTCAGCTTCACGGTAAGCATCGACACGAGGGTATCGGGCGCGACGGCGGAGCGGTCTCGGCCGGTTCGGCCGCGGCCTTTTCAGCGCTCGACGGCCTGCTCCGGGCGGCTGTGGGGGATCATCCAGTCCGTGATCGAGGTTGCCGCCGTCAGCGGAGCGCTATCGAGGCTCGGGGTAGTTGCGGTCGCGTGCCTGGCCGCGGCCGCGCTCGTCGACCGCGAGCCACGCCGGCGAGCGGTCGCGATCCTCGGCGCGCTCGTGCTCGCGCCGGCGTTGCTGCTGGGCAGCATCTGGCGCTCGCCGCAACTGGGAGTCGTGCACCGCCATCCACTGTTCGCGTTCGTCGGCGCGCTGGCGGCGGTGATCGCCGTGGGCGCGCTCGCGGTTGCGATCGCACGCCGGCCGGCGCTGTTCGCCCCGCTGATGGTGATCGCGCTCCCGTTCCGCGTGCCGATCGAATCGGGAGGCATCACCAACAACCTGCTCGTGCCGCTATACGCCGTCGTCGCCGCGGGTTCGCTCGCGTTGGCGCTGCCCGCCTTGCAGGGCCGGCGCGGCGCGGCGCCCCGTCAGTCCGAGCCGGGGGCGCCGCCAGCGCGGCGGGGGGTCGCGTCGGCGCGACCGTCGGTGGCGTCCGCGTGGCGCGACGTGCGGCGCCTGCAGCAGTTGCTGGCGCTGTATCTCGTCCTGTATGCGCTCCAAGCGACGTACTCGCCCGGCCTCGGCAAGCAGGCGCTGCAGAACGTCGTCTTCTTCTACGTGCCGTTTGCGCTGATGTTCTGCGTGCTCTTGCGACTCGTCTGGACGCCGCAGCTGTTGCGCGCCTGCCTGATGCTGCTTGCCGCATTGGCGGTCCTGTTCGCGCTTGTCGGGTTCGTCGAGTACGCGACCAAGACCCTGCTGCTCAACCCCAAGCTGATCGCCGCCAACGACGTGCACGCCTACTTCGTGATCAACTCGGTGTTCTTCGATCCCGACATCTTTGGCCGCTTCCTCGCGCTCGCGATGATCTTGCTGGCGTCCGGGCTGCTGTACGGACGGCGGGGACGTGAGCAGCTGATCACCGGCGGCGTGCTGGCGGTGTTGTGGGGGGCGCTCGTGCTGACGCTGTCGCGCTCGAGCTTGGCCGCGTTGCTGGTGGGCCTCGGGATGCTCGCCGCGCTGCGCTGGAACGCGTCGCGAACGGTCGTCGTCACGGTTGCGGTCGTTGCCGTCGGCGCCGCCGCGGTCGCGGCGTCGCCGACGACGTTCGGGCTCAACCAGGGGGCGAACGGGGCGTCGGCCGGGCGGGCCGGGCTGGTCAGCAGCGGTGCGACGATGTTCGGGCGAAGGCCGCTGTGGGGCTACGGATCCGGGTCGTTCGTCGACGAGTACCGCAAGCTGCATCCGGCCACCTCACAGACGCTCGCGGCATCGCACACGATCCCGGTGACGATCGCCGGCGAGCAGGGTCTGATCGGTGAGCTCGCATACCTCGGGCTGCTGTTCGCCGCCGCGCTCGTGCTGCTGCGTCGCGTGCGCTCGGACCACGCGCGTACCGCGATTGCGGCTGCGTTCGTGGCGCTCGTATTCCACACGCTCCTGGACGCCGACTTCCTCGAGGATCCGGACACGGGGGCGCTGCTGGGGATCGGCGCCGCGCCGGCGCTGGCGGCGCGGGCGCCGGCGGGCCAGCGGCG
>JBEKRJ010000481.1:0-4555 GCA_049518835.1 Solirubrobacteraceae bacterium | reverse complement strand
TGAACTCGACCAACCGTTCGCAGCGCTCCTGCAAGCCCCCGCTCAGACAGACAGCCACGGTCTCCATCGCGATCCTGCTCGAAGACGGCGCGCAGACACACGAATTCGAACAGCCCGAGCGAGCTCCTTCAACAACACGGAGCACTACTAATCCTGGATCCACCGGGCCGCTCCCTGGACGGGCCTGATCGATGCTGATGGTCGGATTGGGCGAGCGATCGGGCCTGTTGGGGGGCCGGGGTGCGTGCGGGGTCCCGCGGGACTGCTTTGGCGTGTTTGCGGGTGGGGGGTGATCGCGCCTGTGTCGGCGGTTGGATTCCGTGGTCGTGGTTGGGTGGTCTGTCGGTCAGACGACCGCGGGTAGCGCGCGGATCCGGCCAAGAGCGCGAATGAAGTCGTGTCACCAGGGCCAGCGGGCGGGGGTGCAGAGTCCAGAGATGCTCGGCCTCGACGATCAGGATGCTCTCGGTGCGGTTGGTGAGGAACGGGAAGTAGCGCCAGTCGGGCCACAGTTCGGCTTGCGCGCCGATCAGGCGGGTGCGGCGCACGATCGTCCGCTGTCCGTCGTGGAGGGTTTCGGCGATCTGCGCCTCCCCGTCCTTGGGGTAGTCGGCGAGTGTGATCCAGTCCAGCTCGGGGGTCGCGGCGATCTCTGTGTCGATGGCCTTCTGGACGCGGATGCTGATCGAGTACAGGCACCCGGCACTCACGGGCCGTTTTATCAGCACCTCGCCAGTGCCCGCCCCGGAGGCCATTAACGGGCGATAGCCGCGTCGCTTGGTGTACCCGAACCCGACACCCTGCTTCTGATAGCCATGGACCTCGCCGACGAAGCTGTCGACATCGACCACCAGCCGCCCGGCGCCGGTGCCTGCACCCGCGGCCCACGCGCGCGTGAGCGTCTCGGCCAACAGCCGGTCGAACTGCCGGACATGCCCGAACGTGAACGCCCGCAGGAACGTCCCGAGCGTCGAGGGTGCCGCGAGGCACCCGCCCAACAGCCGGCGGGTGCGCCCCGCGCGCAGTACCTCGCAATCGTCGATCGAGTCGGCACCGAGCAGCATCGCGTAGATCAACGCCATCGCCTTGCGCCCAACGTTCGCCGCGCCCGGCAGGTCACGACGGAGCACCACGAACCGGCCAGCGAGCCGCTCGATCCCGAGCCGCCCGGCGAGCGTCGCGATCAGCACGATCCCTGCGTCGCAGACGACCCGTTCATCAGGCCCTGCTCAGGGGAACGACCGTCTCGCCGAGGTTCACGGCGCCCGTGTTGACTGAGCTCAGTTCGACCAGCGACAGTGAACCCAACCCGACCATCAGTGCGACGATTACCAACTGCGCGCCAGCTCATCGGGGGGGCCGAATCATAGCTGTCCGTGGTTCGGAGGCAGGACGCCATTCAGCAAGAAGTCAAGAAGTCGCCGACATGCTGGTACTTCCAGTCAGCTGGGTCATGACTGGCATGCGTGCGGGCGTTGCGCCAGTGGCGGCTCAGATCGTGGCGCTCATCGGTGGCGCTCGTCCCGCTCAGGGCAAACAAATCGCTGGCAACTTCGACCGCGACCTCGCAGGGCGAATGCCTTGGCCCGCGCAACGGCGATCGAGCCCCGCGCAGCGGACTCCGGATCGCGCGGGTGACGGCCGATCTCCTGCTGAGTGGCCGCAGCGTCGGCCAGTAGCGTTTCGCTGGCTCGCACCCGAGTGGCCAGCCGTCAGTATCGCTGAATCGTGAGTGGGTCTCTGCGGCCGTGTCAGCCAAGCCCGCTCGCACAACCTCAAAGAAGGGACGAGCCGCAGTGCGGACGAACCTCCGCGCATCCTGCAAGGCGCCGCCGGCGATCCCGACCTGAATCGCGGCGTGTACGAGCTGCGCGCGCGCGCCTATCTGCTGAGGGATAGAAAACGCTTCGTGGTACGGGAGCACAAGCTCCGGTTCGACTTCGACGTCATCAAAGCTCGCGCCTGACAGCGCCTCCGCTTACCGTCGCGCGCTGCCCCATCACGTTCCAGTCATCGTCAAACTGGACGCCGTCGGCGTCTCGGGGAACGAACACCACCACCACTCTGCTTCGTTCGTCCAACGCGCTGACCCCGATCCGCGCGATGTGATCGCGCCCGTGCAGTAGTACTTGCGGCCGGTGAGCCGAGTCCCCCACAGTCCGTCTTGAGGTCTTGCGCGTGCTGCGCGCCGCGCTCGGCGAGCGCCGGCCCGAGCCGTCCCCCCGCCAGCACTTCGGCGAACAGCTTGCGTTGCTGGTCTTCGCTGCCCCACACTGCGAGCAGGTCAACGAACATGAAATGGCCCTGCGGCGCTTGCGCGACCGCGGGATCGACGGTTGCGATCGCGCGGATCACCTCAGTTAGCGTTACCGGCGATAGGTCGGGACCGCCATGATCGCGGGGAACCGTGATCGCGAGCAACCCGGAGGCGTCGAGGCGAGTCAGTTCCTGATGTGGCACTGTCCCAGAGCGATCGCGTTCGATCACGCCATCGACGAGCGATTCGGCGTACTCATGCGCGATCGTAACGGCCTCGGCGTGAGAGCCAATCATCGCGGGCATAGGCAAGGGCCGTCTCGGGCTCAGCCAGATCGTGATCGAGGCATGGCGGACAGGCTATTGATCGGAGCGCGCTCCCGCAGGTCGCACCGGACGATGACCAGAATGGAGGAAGAGGCAGGCCAGCTCCGCGCCGACGGGATCGTCACGTGCGTCTCGATGTCCGCCGCTACGCGCAGGGGCGAAAGATGGCGGAGTTCATCGCGATCGACACTCGGTCAAGAACCGCGACGGCGTTCTGCGCCGGGCGCCGAATGGAATGCGATTCCAGAGTGACCTTTCAGGACAAGAGTCTCACTCTCTGAAACGAGCCACGGCTCGGGCTGTCACGCGATCGAGTTCTTCGCGCTCGGCGCCGCAATCGTGGTCGACCGATGCAAGCTTGCCGGCGTGGTGCCCTGCCTCGATCTTCCCTTACGCTCCCCCCATGCCTGTGGTGGACGATCGACCGAGCGCGAACCGCGATCTCGAGCGCCCCGGCTTTGCGCGCGCGTACCTGCGCTTCGCGCCACGGGCCGAGCGGCGCGGCGCGGCCGATCACCGGATCCGGCTCCTGCGAGGGCTGCGAGGCACGGTGCTCGAGCTGGGTGCGGGTAGCGGACTCAACTTCGCGCGCTATCCGAGCGAGGTCACCGAGGTGATCGCGGTTGAGCCGGAGCCGACGCTACGAGCGGCGGCGGTCAGCGCCGCACGGCAAGCGTCGGTAACGGTGCGCGTCATCGCCGGAATCGCGGACGAGTTACCGGCGCAGGACGAGAGCGTCGACGCTGCGGTCGCCAGCCTTGTGCTGTGTTCGGTCCCCGACCAGGACCGAGCGCTGCTGGAGCTGCGTCGCGTGATCCGGCCCGGCGGCGAGCTGCGCTTCTACGAGCACGTGATTGCGCTGGGTCAACCCGGGCGGATGTTGCTGCAACTGGCCGACCGCAGCGGCCTGTGGCCAAAGCTGGCGGGCGGCTGTCACCCGGCCCGCGACACCGCCGCCGCGATCGAACGCGGCGGATTCCAAATCACATCAAGCGAGCGGATCATGTTCGCGGCTCATCGCCTCGAGCCGGCGATCCCGTACATCCTTGGCGTCGCCCGGCGTGTCTGATCAGAGCATTGGTTGGCCGCCGACGGCCACGCTCGTAGCGCGGCCCCGCGTCTCGTCGGGATAGCGGTCGCACTGGTCGAGGCAGCATGCGAGGGCACTGAGCAGCTGCGACGGCGGTGGCGCCGGCGGCAAGCAGGTGGCGAAATCGAAGCCGCCCGACCGGCCGAGGTGTCTCAGCGGAAGCGAAGGTTCATGGCTGCTCGATCATCCAGGCGAGCGCGGCGCAAATCGCGGTGGCGGCGATGCTTACGAGGCGGGTTAGCCGGACCGCCCGCCGGAGGACTGGCGGACCGCGCTTGAGATCAAAGTCACCGGTCATCCGCACGGCAAGCTTCTGCTCCTCCCCGGCAGCCCCGCGGCCGACGCCAGCCGGCGCGTGGCGGCGAGCAGCCAAGCTGGGCGCGTGGCTGGGGTATGGACGACTGGGGGTTTGAGCGCCTCAAACCGTGCCGCCGGCCGGACGAAGCAGGCGCGCGCGCACTGCGCGTTGCGGGTAAAGGGGCCACCTCGCCCGGCCGCCAGCTCACCTCACAGGCGAAAGGCGGTGCTGCTGGTCTGTGAGACCAGCAGCACCGGGCAGCTTCGGCCGCGAGATCAGGCGAAGTAGTGGCCCGTCTCCACATCCCCGATCCAGCCCGGATGGGTCGGCTCCCACCCCAGCAGTTCGCGGGTCCTGTCATTTGAGGTCGGGTTGTCCAGGCCGGCGAAGGCGGCGAGGCAGCCGAGGTACTGCGTCGCCTGCTCAGTGGTGATGCTCTTGGTCTCGATCCCGAGCTTGCCGGCGATCGTCTCGGCGATCACCTTCCGCGGGATACCCATGTCACCCACGCCGTGCAGCGTCGAGCCGGCAGGGGCCTTCTCCAGCGCCAGTCGGTAGAGCACGCCGATGTCGTAGGTGTTGGC
>JBEKRJ010000480.1:0-4580 GCA_049518835.1 Solirubrobacteraceae bacterium | reverse complement strand
TGCCCGGCGCGATTGCGCAGCCGCAACCTCTGTAGCGCCATGTGCAGACCGCCCGTGCAGATCACCGCCGCCAGAACGATCACCGCCAGGTCGATCGTATGCTGCGACGCTGGCCGTCCCGGGTGCGCCATACCCTCCGTGATCGCCCACGTCACTGCCCACGCCAGCTCCACGACGAAGCACACCCCTCCCCACAACACCCCGATCTTCGTGACCGACCGCAGATCGCGCGGGCGGACGAGCCCCAGCTCGCGGTCGGCTCGTCTCGCCTCGCGGCGCTCATGCCACCCCGCGGCTCGCCATCCCAGCCATCCGCACCCCGCCGCAGCGAACAAGACGAGCAGCGAGACCGTGACCGCCCTCCCTACCACGGTGGGCAGCCTGTGACCGCCGATGACCGCCAGGATCATCGTTGTCACTCCCAGCAAAGCGAACACGCCGCCTAGCGCCGCCACTCCCGCTGCGCGGGCACGCGCCGACCGCAGGCGATCAGCCCCTCCCCGCAGAACCCTGGTCCCGTGGCGCACGAGCCCGCCCCCCAACACGAGCAGAACAAGGCCCGCGATCAAACCCGATCCCCTCACCGCCGTTCACCTCCCCCCGATCGCCTGGCTAGCCCGTCTCCCCAGCCGCTGCGGCCGGCTGGGAGCCGTTGGCGATGTGCTGTTCGCGGTCCCGGCCGTTGCTCGCCGTCATCTCCATCGCCGCGTCCGCGGTCGCCTCGCTGCGGGCGAGGATCGCGCGTACGGTCCCGTGCGCGACCCGTGCAGCGGCGGCGACATCGCGTTGGGCGAGGCCGAGCCGTCCGGCGCGCACGACGGCTTGCTCGTACTCGCTGTCGGCCTCCTGCTTGCGCCGCGCGGCCCGCTCGACGCGCCTGAGAACGTCGGTGCCGAGTTCCGCCCGGGCGCGCGCCTCGCCGGCGCGTTCGGCGTCCGCGATCGCGCCGAGCGGTAGGCCAGCGGCGATCGCGCCGCTGGCGGCGTCGGCCACGCTGCGGCGCAGCTCGGCTTCCCGTTGCATGTCGCCGTCAGCCTGTGCGCGCAGCCGTTCGCCCGCGGCTGTTGCGAGCGCTTCAAGCTCGGGCGCGAGCGCCCCGTCGGTCTTCTGCGGTGAGGCCATCGGGCTCCTTTCGATCGAGGACCTGGCCGATGATGGCCACCGTTCCGGACGGACGTCGCGGCCCACCGCGCGTTTACGCGCAGGATCTATCCAAAGCTCATCACCCGCGCTCACACCGCCCGGGATCAGCCACCTATCCGCCTTCACGACGATCGCCATGCAAGCGCCACGCCTCGTCCCGAGCCTTCTCCACCCCGTTCACGCCAGCTACCTCTTCTCGCCAAACCATGTCTCACACCCTCCGACGCTTCCGGCATCTCCACCCACACAGCGCACTACTTTTCAGGCACTGCTTCCTCGCTTCGCTCAGGCGCACCAGACTATACGGACACCCTTCGGGTGTCCTACAATCCCGCCCCAACCGTGCTGACGCTCTCGAAGATCGTCGTCGAGGTCGGAAACCACGCCGACGCCGCCCGCGCGGCCGACTACCCGCTCGACCTCGCGGCGTCGCCGCAGGTGTTCGCCCGCGGCGACTACTACCTCGAGTCCGACCCGCTCGCCCGGGCGCCGGAGCGGCAGGCGTCCTCGCTGTGGCTCGGATCTGAGGACGCGCTGGCGCACTATGGCCTCTCCCGGGGCGCCGCGATCGACCGCGAGCAGATGATCACGGTGCTGCAGGGGCAGCACGTGCAGACGGGCGAGCAGCTGCGCCAGCCGGGCTTGTTGAAGCGCGAGGCGCGGGACGAGCACGGCCAGGTCCGCGTCGACGAGGACGGCCGGCCGGTGCAGGAGAAGGTCACCGGCGTCGCGCACGTCGACATGACCTTGTCGGTCCCGAAGTCCGTGTCGGTGCTGTGGGCGATGTCCGACGAGCCGGATCGCCAGGCGATCGAACGGCTCGTGCAGGGCGCCGCGGAGCGGACAGTGCAGTACATGGCGCGGACTAAGGCGGTCGTTCACCGCCGCGACGGGAACGGGACGCGGGTGCGGGAGGCGGCCGCGGGAGCGGCAGTCGCGTCGTCGCTGCACGTCACCGCCCGGCGGGCGAAAGACGATCGCACGCCAGCGCCGCAACTGCACGTCCACAACCTGATCGTCGGCGTCACGCGGACCGACGGGCGGCTGGTCGCGGCCGACTCGTGGGAGTGGTTTCGCCACGACGCTGCCTTGGAGGGAGGCGCTCTGTTCCGCGTCCAGGTCGCTGACGCGCTCGTCCAGGCCGGGTGGGCCGTCCGGTCAGGCACCGGCGACCGCGGCCGGTACTTCGAGGTCGACGCGGTGCCGGACGCGCTGTGCGAGGCGATGTCGCCCCGGTCGCGGGAGGTGGCGCACGCGCGCGCGCAGGTCGAGCGGGAGCTCGGCGTCCGCCTCCAGGGTGGGGCGCTGGCGGTGCTGGCGAAGGACACCCGGCAGGCCAAGCAGCACGACCTCGACCCCCACGAGCTGCGGTCCAGGTGGGACGCGGTCGGTCAGGAGCACGGCTTCGGGCCCGGCGCCGGCAGCGCCCTGCGCCGACCCGGCGGGCGTCAGGCGGACGTCGAGCAGCGGATGGGCGAGGCGAAGCGGGTGGTGCTCGAGCAGCTGCGCGAGCAGGGTCCAACGGTCAGCCTCGCCCGCGCGCGGGCGCTCGTGTTCGAGGCCGCGGCCGGCCGGCTGTCCGCTGACGAGGCGAGCCGGCTGCTGGCACGGATGGAGTGCTCGAAGGGCGGGGAGCTGCTCACCCTCGCTGGCGGGCGAGTTACCTCGCGCGAGATCCGCCAGCTCGAGCAGCACGTGATGCGCATAGCCGTCAGGGCAGCGGGGAGAGAAGTGCAGGCCGAACCGGCCGTAGGACCCAGCGAGCGGGAGGCCGGGCTGGCCGTGGCGGAGGCCGCGCTCGGCGACGGCAAACGGCTCGATCGCGAGCAGCGCGACGCGTTCGAGCTGCTCGTCAGCGATGCCGGGTGGGCGTGCCTCACGGGCCGGGCCGGAACCGGCAAAGGACCGACGTTGCACGCCGCAGCGGAGGCGTACCGGGCGGCGGGGTGGCGGGTGCTCGCCTGTGCGATGGACGGCGCCACCGCGCGGCGGATGGCCGAGCAGCTCGGCGGCAAGGCGCCGGCGCTCACGATCGAGCAGCTGAAAGTGCGCGCAGAGATGGGCGCGATCAAGGTGGACGAGCGGACGGTGATCTTCGTCGACGAGGCCTCCAAGCTCGACACCGGCCACTGGGGCGAGCTCGCCAAAGCGGCCGAGCGGCACGGCGCGAGCGTCAGAATCGTCGGGCACGACGGCCAGCACGAAGCGATCCGGCTGCCCGGCCTGTTCTCCGAGATGCTCGCCGACGAGCGGATCCCGACCGTGGAGCTGCGGCAGATCCGCCGCCACCGCGACCCCAAAGACCCCTCCAGGGTGCATCCGTGGCTGCGCGACTACCAGATCGCCGTCGACCAGGGCCGCGGCGTCGACGCCGTCGCGATCCTCCAGGAGCACGAAGCGCTGGTCCTCCACGACACGCGCGCGCAAGCGATGGGCGGCATCGTCGACGAGTGGGACCGGTGGCGGCACGCCTACCAGCCGGCCGAGTCGGCGTTGATCGTGCACGGCCCCAACAGCGACGTCGACCTCGTCAACGAGCTCGCCCAGCGCAAGCGGCTCGAGCACGGCGAGCTCGGCGAGCGGTCCGTCCGGGCTGTCGACCGGGACTACCTGTTGCGGCCGGGCGATGTCGTGGCGATCCGCAACGCCGCCTACACGTTCGACGCCCAGCCCGGCCGACCGCGGCCGAAGCGGATCGAGAACGGCCAGACCGCGATCGTCGACTCCGTCGACGCCGACCGCGACACGCTCACGCTCCTGTTGCGCGAGCCCGGCGCCGAACCCCGCCTCGTAGACATCGACCAGGCCCGCCTGCGCGCAGACCACGCGGCCGGCGAGCGGGTTGCCGCGGTCCGCTTGCACTACGCGATGCACAGCTTCCCCGCCCAGGGCGCCACCGTCCAAGGGACCGCCACCCTCGCCGGCCACTGGTCCCAAGCCAAACGCGAGACGTACGTCGGCGACACCCGGGCGGTGTACCGCCACAGCGTGCACGTCGCTCGCGAGGACCTCGGCGTCGACGGCACCGACGAGGACCGCGTCCTGCGCTACGCGCAACGGATCGCCGAGAACCGCCAACGGCACGCCAGCATCCGCTCGATCCTCGACCCCACGCTCCAGCTCGCCGTCACCCTCCCCGACCAGCAGCCGCTCCCCGGCCACCCCTCCCCCACCCCCGCGTCGGGCCCGGACGACACGTCGCCGACGCCTCGCCCGTCGACGCGCGACACGTCGCCGACCACCGCGGCGCCGGCGGCCCCGCCGCCGGCGCCCGCGCCGCGCGAGGCCTCCGCGGAGGCACGCCGGCGGCTGGACGAGCAGCTCAAGCGCGCGCTTGTCGACCCGCCCGCACATCTCCTGCAGGCGCTCGGCCCCGTCCCCGAAGAGCGCATCGCGCGGGAGCGGTGGGAGCGCGAAGCACGCCGGCTCGAGGCGCT
>JBEKRJ010000479.1:0-5012 GCA_049518835.1 Solirubrobacteraceae bacterium | reverse complement strand
GACGACGTCGCGCGCACCGGCCTGGCCGAGACCCTGCGCGCGGCCGGGCGACTCGATCAGGCTGAGGCCGCCTACCGAGAGACCGTCGAGCGTTTCCCCGACAACGTCGTCGCGCGCAACGGCCTGACGGCTGTCCGCCGTGTCATCGCTGGTCGAGGAGAGGCCGACCAAGCGGCGAAACCCAGCGCTCGCAAGCACAGTCCCGCCCAGCCCGCGTTGAGAGAGCCAGCGCGACCACCTTTCCCGGAAGCCGCCGTGGGCAAGAATGCCTCGTCCACCTCCGCGACAGACGCTCGCACAACTGTCGGGAGCTCAGCGCCAAACACCGATGAGGGCGGCCGTGTCACACCGTGGGTCAAGCAGGCACGCTCGCTGCTCAGATTAGCCCCGATAACCCCACCCTCGAATCGTGCCAGCTTGCTGCGAGACGCCGAGGCATTCATCGACAAGGCGCTCGCCGTTCAGTCTCGGCATGCGTCGGCGTTGTTCTCCAAGCTGGAGGTCCTAATCGACGAAACCCGCGTCGACGAAGCGCTGGAGCTGTTGGACGGATTGCCCGACTATCTCGCCCACCGCCCTGATTTTCTCGCTCTCCGGGGACGGCTCGAATGGCTGCGCACGAGCGCGTCGGGACCAGTGCCGTACAGCGAGGAAGTGATGCCTGTCGGTGCTGCGCGCATTGGCGCGCGCCGGGGAGGGATCTACGAAGTGGTCGGAGTGCGTGGCGTAGGCTACCTGGATAGTGGCGCCCGCTTGCTGAGCCAGTGATGCGAGCATGGCGGCGAAGTGCCGCGCCTGCAGCGGGTGCTGGTAGAGCTCCGGCTCCTCCAGTGCCAGCACCAGCGCTGGCGGGCTAGGCGCAAGCTCGAGCTGACCGTCGTCGACGCTGGTCTCGGGCGGGGAGGTCAGCACCGCTAGCTGCTGGACCAGAGCGATCAGCAGCGCGCGCTGGAAGCCATGCCCCTGATGGCCCACCGGCGTGTCGAGCTCCCCGTCGGCCACCCGCAGGTCCACTGACAGAGAGGGCATTTTGAGGTCCGGGGCGCGAGCCGAGAGGAGCACCTCCCCGTTGGGGATCAGTGTGGCCAGCGGAGAGCTCACTGCGCGCGCCAGGCTACGGAGCATCTCGCCACCCTCGGCCGTCATGATCTCCGATATCTCCGACGTGACGCGCTCCCCCAGCTCATCAAGCCGCTCCCGCATGCGGTTCTGCTCACCCGACGCGCGGTCCAGTAGCTGTCGCAGCATCGTGCCACGCGCGTCCTGGGTCTCGGCGCCGGGGTCAGCGATCGCCGGCACCAAAACGAAGTCCATGCGACTGGCCAGCCTTGCCTGCCCAGCGGAACCGAAGAGGCGCGTGGCATCCGTGCGTCCGTTCTCAAGGCTGTCGGGATGTGCGGCCTCCCATTCCACGAGAGCCTCGTCGACGGCCGCCGCGCTGTTTGCCTTCGGAAGCGCGAGTCCAGGCTGGGCATCGCATAGCTCCTTGTAGGCCTGGCGCTTCTCGGTGGCACGCGCGTGCTGGCGCACCGCCGCGAACGCCGGATACGCGCGAGCCCTGCCCATCAACTTCTCGCCGTCCTCAGCCGACCAGCTACGCCAGACGGTGGCCTCATCTCCAAGCACGAAGGACCCCAATGCGTCGCGGTCGGCTCGATCGAAGCTGGTGAACGTCACTCCGACGGTTACGCGCTCGCCGGGCTGGTGGCCGTGGATGTCTTCATCGCACAGCGGGCCCCCGCGGAAAAACCAGTCCAAAGCGTGCAGCACGCTCGACTTACCGGTGCTGTTGGCACCCACCAGCACCGTGACGTCATCGAACGACACGCTCAGGTCGCGCAAGCAGCGAAAGTTGACGATGTGGGCGCGCGCTAGACGCATGGCACCCCCTCTGCTTGGGAAGTCGACGACAGCCGTTGAGCTTGGGGTACAGCCAAGAGCCAAGATACACCCGAAACCGCCAATCGCCAGGCTCCGACCCACCAGCCGCTGATGGCCGTGCTTGAAACCGGAACGTGTCGATTTCCTGGCTGCGACCGGCCGGTCGAGCCGGCCGGCGAGACGGTCGGGCGCCCGCCGCGCTACTGCGATCTGCCCGAGCACAACGCGCAGACCGCGTTTCGGGAGCGCCGGCGCCGGGCCGCGGGCGGCGAGCGCGACGGCGATCAGCGCGGCGGCGAACGGCCGGCGCTATACCCTCTTCGCATGGAGCCACGACTTACCCGTTGGCAGAAGGCGCGGAAGGACTGGCTCGGATTTCAGTGGCGGGATCTCATCCCGAGCGCTATCGGGCTGGGAATAGCCATCCTCGTGCTTGAGGAGTCCAACTTTTCGGGGAGCACCGTGGCGGAGGTAGGCATCGTGGGCGCCTGCGCCATCGCCGCAGGCCTGCTCTACGCCGTTGCGCAGCTTGCGTGGGCATGGCGCCAGGCCCCGATGCGGTTACTGACGGAGGATGTGGTCGCTATTCGCAAGACGCTGGAGGCTAGGCCGTCGCAGACGCCCATCAGCTTGCCTCGGGCTGTCAACGATTACATACGTAGAGGCCGTTCGTTGCTGATGATGCCCGAGTTCTCAGAACAGGATGCTTTGAGCTGGGCCAACGCGATCGGTTCCACTCTGAGTGAGCACGGAAGTTACGAGGATACGGCCCAGTTCTCACTGGTACAGGGAGAGGGAGAGGGAGGCGTCTATGGGACGCTTCACAGGCTGTCGCAAAATGGCTGCTGCGCGTGGGTGGTGGATGACGCGCTCCGCGCCAGGCCGGCGGTGGCCTGGTCGGCCGATGGCGCTGGGCTGCCGAGCACGGTGGGAGCGCGGCGGTCGGGGTGAGTGAGGGCAGCCGCGGCCTGGTGCCGGCTGCGGGCCGCGGTTTGGGCGAGGTGGGGCTGGTTGGTGCCGGGTTAGGCGCAGGCAGCGCGCTGGTGGCGGTAGAGCTTGGTGAGGTTGCCGACGAGGTGCATGAACGCCCATTCGCTGGTGGCGGCGTTGATCCCGCGGCGTCGGAATGCGCGGTAGCCGCGGTTTTCTTTGCGGTCGCCGAAGACGGGCTCGATCAGGTGGCCGCGGTGCGCGTAGGCGGCGGCGCCTTGTGTGGTGCGCAGGCGGTGTTCCATCGCTTCGAGCGGGGTTGCGTCTTGGGGCGGCGGTCCGGTGGTGGTGCCTAGCTCGCGGGCGGCGCGGCGCTGCTTGTGGTCTTTCTGGGTCGCGATCAGCCGGTCGGGGCCGGGCGTGGTGAGGTTCTCCTCGCTGCAGTAGCCGGCGTCGGCGAGCATCAGTTCGATCAGCTCGGCGGGGATGCCGGCGTCGGCGAGGGTCTGCTTGAGCGTGTCGAGCATCGGCTGGTAGAGCTCGAGGTCGTTGGCGTCCTGGCTGACGGCGCAGGCGAGCACGATCTGGTGCTTGTTGACGATCGCTTGTGCGTTGTAGCCCTGCAGCCAGCTTTTCTGGGTTTTCATGATGCGGCTGTCGGGGTCGGTGATGTTCGCCTGCGAGGGTTTGGCGGGCTGCTCCGCTGCCGCCTTGTGCGCGGCGGCGAGCTGAGCCTCGGCGTCCTTGACGGCGTCGGCGGCGGCGTCTTGGGGCTGGGGCTCGCCGCCGTTGCGCGCCTGGCGACGGGCTTGCTTGGCGTTGGCGCGCTGGCGGGCGGCGGCGAGGTCTGCCTGTGCGCGGGCGAGGCGCGCGGCCGGGTCTTTGGGCTTTGTGTCCGCGCAGCTTGCGACCCTGCTCGGCTGCTTCAAACGCGGCCTTGGCCTTCGCCTCCGCGTCGGTCTTGTGCTTGGCCTCCTGTGCCTCGATCACCGCGAGCGCCGCCTTTAGCCGCGCCAGGCGCCCGCCCGGGGTTGAGATCTCCGCGGCCGGCTCGAGTCCCTGGAAACCCTCGAGCGGGTCGGGTGCGGGCGCCTCGGTCTGCTCGCTGGCGACGGTCTTGGCCATCAGCGCCTGGATCTGGCGGCGGATCCACTCGGCGCTGCGGTTCTGGTCTAACGCCGCGTCGGCGGCCATCTTCGTGCCGTCCAGCGCGAGCACGGAGAGGTCGAGCAGCCCGGCGGCGTGACACAGTCGCAGGCCCGCCACGAACAGCTGCTCGAGCGGCTGTTCTTGATCGACGATGAACCGGGCGATCGTCGAATGATCGGGGATCAGCCCGCCGCAGATCACGCGGAACGCCGCATCGGTGCGCCACGCGGCCTCGATCCGCCGGCTTGAGCGCACGCCGCTCGCGTAGGCGTAGATCAACAGCGCGCACATCATCTCCGGGTCATACGCCGGTCGGCCCGGCCCGTCGTTGGGATGGCGCTTGTGCAGCTGCGAGCAGTCCAGCTGGGCAGTATTATACTGTAAGATGCGGTCGCGTAGAGTCCCACGAACCCGTAATTGACAGTGACACCACCCGCCTCAAACAAGCCCAAACGCAAGCCGCCGCGATCCGAGCGCCGCCGCCAACTCGGCCGCGAGACCGCGAACATCGACGCCGCGCTACCCGGCAGCATCGTCATCCGCCACGCGCGCTGCGGCAAACCCAACTGCCGCTGCCACCAAGACCCCCCACAGCTGCACGGCCCCTACATCCAATGGACGCGCAAGATCAACGGGCGCACCCGCACTCGACTGCTCACCAACGAGCAGTACGAACGCTACAGACCCTGGTTTGAGAACGCCCGCCTGCTCAGAGAACTGCTCTCAGAACTCGAAGCGCTCTCGCTCCAGGCCGCCCGCGAAACCGAGGGCTGGCCCCCCGACGACCAGCCGTGAACGATAAAATCCGCTGATCTCAGCCAGCCGCCAGGGGTTTTGCGACAGCCTGCCACAGCTGTATTTGCAGGCCTACGGGCGCATCTATCTACTCCAATAAGGGAGCGATGACACCCGGGCCCGATGCGGAAACCGCGGATGGCATGACGCTGGGCAAGATCGAGCGCATCACCGACGCGCTGCGTCACGAGCGCTACCGATTCAAGCCCGTCAGGCGCCTCTACATCCCCAAGAAGGACGGGAAGCAGAGGCCGCTG
>JBEKRJ010000478.1:0-4592 GCA_049518835.1 Solirubrobacteraceae bacterium | reverse complement strand
ATCGGCGGTCGGGTAGCCGTGCGCCTGGAGGGCAGCCTTCCAGGCGGTAAGGTCGTCGACCAGTAAGGCGTCGATCGGCGGTCGACGGGAGGGGCCGGTGGCGCCCTCTGTCTTGCCGGCGTCGAGCGCTCCGTAGCTGAGCACTTCGCGGACTGAGGCGCGCCTGCCGGCGACGTCGCCGAGGCTGAGCGCCCAGACCTCCTGGTTGCGCATCCGGAGCCCGTATTGCACGGACACCACCGTCGCGTCCCGCAGCGCGAGCAGCTGCGACCGCTGCTCCACACGCTCCAGCATCACGAGGCGGATGCGCTCGACCGCGAGTGGCGACAGCGCCCAGGAGGCGAGGTCGTCCCGGCGCTTGCCCGGCGCCTGCTTACGGGCCGCTCCGGTTCCGGCGCGACGGGACGCCCGTCGCATTCCGCGACAGCGTTGCATCGTCATGCAGCCGTTAGTCGAGACTAGCCAGTTGTCGTCCTCGGCGGCCCAGGAGAGTGCGGAGGAGAGGACTTTCCAGGCCCTGGCTTCGGTCGATGTGCTGGCGCCGGCCTTGCGCATCGCCTTGACCCAGCGCTTGAGGATGTCCGCGGTCTCGAACTGGACTGCGGGTAGGTGCCCGATCGTATAGCCGTCGTCCTGCCCGGGTGGTTTGATCGCTGCTTCGACCTCGATGACCTCGCCGGTCTTCTTCAGCTCGCGCACGACGGGGTTGCCGATGATGTGGCGGGAGGCGACTGAGCGGTAGCTGTCCCAGGTGCTGCTTGCAAGTCCACCGGGCGAGTCAGGGTGAGCGTCGGTCGCGAGCCAGTCGAGCATCAACTCGGCCAATGGTGTGGTGTCTGTCTTGGCTGTCGCCGCGTCAGGTCCGTGCAAGAACGCCCGTAGGCGGTCTTGACGGTCAGCCTTGACATATGCCTTGGACCAGGCGACCGCTCCGGCCTGGGTGGCGAAGCTCTTGGCGCGGCTTGTGCCCTCGTGATCACGGTAGCCGAGCTGCCAGCTCTTGCCTCGCGGCCCCTCATAGGGCCAGCCTTTCTTCCAGGGAGCCTGCATGATTCGCCTTCGTTACCCCAGTGCCTCGGTCTTGGTGGCGCGCCGGTCGCGCAGCGCGGCCGCTGAGAGGTTGACGCGGCCCGGGTCCTGGGTGCTTGCGGGAGTTTGCGCGCGACGCTGACGGGCGTCGAGCTGGCGACCTCGCGGTGTTGAAGCGACGACTTGCATGTCGTGCAGGTTCGGGAGGGTGGGCTGGAGCAGGTCGCCGTTTGCCCACGCGATCACGTCGGCCTTGTCGAGGAGGATCGCTCTGGAGCCTCGCCGCCGGTGCGCTGCGAGGTCACCCCGTGCGTAGGCGCGCCGCACCGTCTTGACCGAGCAGCGTCCGATCTCAGCTACCTCTTCAGGGGTCAGGAGAGTAGGCGTCGGACTCATAGCCGCAGAGCCTCCGACTGCGTGTTGGCAAGCAGCCAGTCAGTGAGGTCGTAGCCGTCGTTCCGGTCGGGGGCCAGGTCGAGCACATGCACATCGCTGAAGCGCGACAGGTCGTTGGCGATTGTTGCCGCAGCCATCCGTCCTTGCTCGTCGCAGTCCATGATGATCGTGACTTGGCGGTCGCACAGGAGTTGTGCCCAACTGGTGCGCCAGCTGTCGGCGCCAGGTGTGGCGATGGCGCGCGGGCCGTGTGAGCGTGCCGCGATCAATGTCTGGTTCGCCTTCGACGAGCAGGACTCGTGTGGAGGGTTCGGCGGCGGGGTGCGGGAGCAACGCTCGGCGCGAGCCGGCGGTGGCGAGCATCTTGGGCTCACCGGGGTTCGGCCAGGGCTGGTAGCGAAGCATGCCGATGAGCTGGCGTTGGTCGTCGCGGACGGGGATCGTGATCCGTCCGCGATCGGAGCCAAGGCCGAGCTCCAGCATGGTGCTGTAGAGCCAGCCGCGGTCACGGGTGAGCCGCGCGATCAGCTCCGGTCGCCTCGTGAGCGCGTCGCGCCATGTGGTGATCGCGTCCTCGGTGATCGATGCGCTCAGACGGGTTGGTTTCGCCGACGCCTGGCGAGTGGGTGTGGAGGCGCGTCTCATCGGGATCGTGGTCGAGCGGTAGGTGCGGTATTCGGTCAGGCCGTAGGCGACCATCAGGTCGATCGCCTGGCGGTCGGAATAGCCGCGTTTGGTGGCGGCGTCGAAGGCGCCGCCACTGGCGCCGCAGGCGTGACAGTGCCAGGCGCCATCTCGAGGTTGACAGAGCAGGATGGGTCGCGGTCGCCGCGTTGGTGGGCGTCGGCGCCGGCGAAGCATCTGATGGACGCTTCGGTGCGCGCCCAGCCGGGGATCTGGATGCCGAGCGCAGCGTAGTAGCCGCGGATGTCGGCACAGGCGAGTGTCTGGGTCATCGCGCCGCCTCGCTGGTGTCCTCGGGTGCTGGCGGGACGTGCTTGTAGAGGTGGCAGGCAGTGATCCAGCGACGGAAGTTGAACTCGTCGAAGGAGTACGCGAAGCCGACCTCGGAGAGACCGACGTCCCAGAAATGCGCGGCCCAGCGGAGCAGCAGGAGTTCGCTCGATGACCATCCGCGGTGCCCGTGGTCAAGCTCGTGGACCACGGGCCCGATCGAGCGGCTCGCGAGGATCTCGGGGCCTAGCGCCGTCCATGCTTCGCGACAGCCGGTGAGCAGGTAGACGGCGGCTTGCCATTCACCCCAGTCGTCGTCTTGGAGCACGGATACTTGGGCGAAGGTGGGATCGTTGTCGCAGAGGCCGTCGATCCAGACCAGGAACTGCTGGTCGCGGCTACGCAGGCGGGTGAGGATCGCCTGGATCGGTTGATCGTCATGCGGCTGCACGGTCGTTCCTCCTTCGCTGCGGTAGCTGCACGACGTTCGTGTCGCGGGTGACGCGGGGCTCGTCCCATTCGGGGGTGCGCATCACGATGTACGCGAGCTCACCGCCGAGGGTTGGTACCTCGTCGGGTCGGCGGCCGCTCCACTCGGTTAGCTGCGACAGCGTCAGCCGGCCCGCCCACATCGCCTCGATCCGCTGGGCTGGGGTCATCGCCCACAGCGCCGCTGAGTCCTCGGCGCTGTCGCGGATCACCAGCGCCGTCGGCAGCGGCGCGCGGGTCTGTGTCGCGACGATCATCGTCCCCTCCTCGCGACAGCAAGCTCGAGCGAGCGGCGGTGGGTGAGGTAGGCGTGCTCGGCGAGCCGGCCGATCGGGTCCGGACCGGCGGGCAGGTGTGGCGTGTCGTTGAGCAGCGACGCGTTGATCAGTTGGACGAGCAGCTGCTGGCGGGTGATGTGGTTCAGCCCGGCGAGGTGGTCGAGCTCCTCGACGATCGAGAGTGGCACCTCGTCGGCGCACCGTACGCGTGGCGGTCAAACCGCTTGTGAAGCGTGGCAGCTTCCTCGAGCAACGCCTCGCTCTTCTTCCCGAGTCGCAGATCGGCTACCTCGTAGCCGTCGAGCTGGGTCAAATGGGCGGCGAACACCTTGCTTGAGCCACTGCGGAGCGCGGAGTCGATGACCCACCCCGGCTCGCGCGAGAGGCGCTCGGCCGCCCACTCGTTGCCGTCGCCCAGGTAGGCGATTACGCCTTCGAGCAGCTCCGGGCTGACTTGGCCAATGCTGCGGAGCTGCTCGACGGCGGAGAGCGGAATCACGCCCTGTCCCGTCAGCTGCTGCGCCTGCTCGGGGAGCTCGAGCAGCTTCACACGCGCGGTGACACGCTGCTTGGGCCAGCCAAGCGCCTGCGCGGCGCCGTCCTCCGTCAGCCCGCGGTCGAGCATCGACTTGACGGCGATCGCTTCCTCGTGAGGGTTGAGTGAAGAGCGAACGATGTTCTCGGCCGCCCTCTCGGACGCCTCGCTCTCACCATCCGGGCGAATCTCCGTGTGGCCGAGCTGCGCGAGCGCGGCGTAGCGCTTGTGCCCCGCGATCAGGACAAACCCGCCGCTCTCGTCGGGTCGTACGCTCACCGGCGTCAGCTGACCGAGCAGCGCGATCGACTGCGCGAGCGCGTCGACCTCCTCGGCCAGGATCTCCTGCCGGACGTTCCGGTCGTGACGGATCTCGCTGAGCGCGATCATCTGGACGCCGGCGACCGGGTTGGCAGTGGTGGCCATCTGGCCCTCCTTCGGTTGGTCGGCCTCCGCCGAGTGCGGGGGCCGGATTCCCCGACCCCCCGCGGCCGCCAGGCCGCGACAATCGGGAGGGGCCCGGCCCCCGCGCTCGTCTCCGCGTCCGGGTTCACCGCGCATTGGGGCACCGTCTGAGGTGGCCGAGATCGCTTCGAATGAGAGATCTCCGTGGTCAGCGAGCGCCGCGGTCCGGGTCGGCAGTTGTGCAAGGCGGCCTTGCACAACTTTGTCCAAGCCGGCCTTGGACAAATCAGGCTGCCATCACCGCGTCGCGCTGCTCGACAAGCTCGATGCTCCCGAACTGCGCATCTGGTACGAGGAGTCGGGACCCCAGAGTCCAAGTTATGCCGTCAGGTCATTGGCTCCCGCGGCGCCCAGCGCTCAGGCGCCGTCATTGGTGCTGCACGGTACGATCAGGCCATGTCTGGCGTACCTGCGGACCTTCCACCTGGCTCGGCTGTCGTGCTCAC
>JBEKRJ010000477.1:0-4602 GCA_049518835.1 Solirubrobacteraceae bacterium | reverse complement strand
CGCCCCCGATTCTGATGCGACTCGCAGCGCGCCACAGCGCTTGGCGATACCGGCGCACCAAGAACCGTTAGACGATCAGTCGATCCACGACAAGTGGAAGGCGCCTGCGGGGGTCGACGAGCGGGATCGCAGGGTGTCCAACACCATGTCATTATGCTCGCCGCTTCGAGCGGAATTCTGACATCGCGCCGCCAGCGTCGACGTACCCGAGTTGGTTGGACGCGGGACCGCCGACCCGCGGCCGCCACACTGCTACACGATGCGGTGGCATCACACCAACGGTCCGGCGATCACCATGCCCGGGCTCACGTGCTCATCTCAACTGACGAGCGTCGTCGACGTCGTTGATCGGCTCCGGTTAGGCTCCGCGGCGCTCGACGCCGCAGCCGGCGCGAGTCCGTTTCGTTGCGTGCAGGCCACACCCCGGCGATGGAGTGGACAGCCAGCGCGCCGACCGGACTTGCGCTCGTGAGCAATCTCGATAGCCAGCTCAGGCGAGGGGTCTCATCTCCCTCGAGGCGACGGTGATTGCTGGCACGGCCGTCAGCGCGTCCAGCAGGCCGCTAACGGCCGGCGCGCGTTCGAGGTCACCGCGCCAAGCCCCCGTATGGGACCCGTGTCCTGCTCGATGACCGGCGCAACTCCGGCTCGACGCTGGCGGTGGTCGGCGGCCAGCTGCGTCGCGCCGGTGCGCAGCGCGTTGCGGCGCTCGTGCTCGCAATCGACGAGCCTAGAGCTGCGGAGCCTCGGGATGTGTGCTCGCTATGGCACGCTCGCTGCGAAATCGTGAGAGTGTGCTCATGAACCCCTCGAACGGTCCAACGCCTGTCCACAGCGGCCTCGAAGGACCGTCGGCTGGGTCGATGGAGGTGCTACAAGCAACATCTACAAGGAAGTGGATCAATGCAAATCACGCCGGTGGCGCAGATCACGCCGCTGACCCAATCCACCGCGGCGCAAGCCCGGGCGACTCAGTCGACCGTTGCAAAGGCGCCGGCACGGCTGACCCCCGCGAACGTCTCCGCCGCCGCCCTCAAGGCGGCGAACGGTGACGGCGACGGCAAGACCGGCGCGGCCGCCCTAAACGACGGCGACGCCGCCGCGCAGGCGGCACGCCGGGGCGCTGTCAACATCAAGGCCTGAACCGCAGCGCGCACCTCACAGGCGACGGTTGCGCCGCCCCGCGGGCCCGCAGGTCGACCATGCCCGGGACGGCCGCGTCGACGCGATCCGTCGACGCGGCCGCCGGTTGCTTCGAGGACGACGTCGTCGGCGCGATCGACACCGCCGCGTCGCTCAGCGCCCGCGCGGTTCTCGCGGTCGCGCTCACGCACGCCGCCAATGATCCTGCATGCGCGCAGAGCACGACGAACCGGTTGATCGCGCTCGGCCGCCGCGGCTGGCGGCCGAGCGCGTGTACGCTCATGACACCGTGATGTTGACCGACACCGTGGTCGTGAGCAGGGAGTATGCCGTGTTCACGGCGACGACTCGGTAGTAACCGGGCATGTTGAACGTCGCACCGAACGCGTTGGTGGCGGCGGTTGGCGTCTGATAGATCGTCGTGTAGTTGTACCCGTCGGGCGAGTAGCGCACGGAGAATTGCGCTCCGAAGGCGGTGGCGGTGCCGCCGACCGTGGCCGAGTGAAACGCGTAGTAGGGCGCGCCGACCACGACCTTCTGTTGGGGCTGGAGCCGCTTCGTGCAGGGTGCAACGCAGTCAGGCGCCGGCGGGAGCGTGCTCGCCGACACGGCCGCCGACGTGGAGGTGTGGCCGGCCGTGGAGGCGGCCAGTGCCGCGCCGGTCGAGGTGAGGAGAACCGCACCCGTGACGGCAACGACGCGGAGGCGCTTGATGATGTGGAACATGGGATGACCTTTCACTTTCTCGGTTCAGGGTGTTTGCGTGCCGGCCCGTGCATAGCTAGCTTTCGATTGCGCGGACGCTTTGGATCACGGGCAGGGCGTGATCACGAAACTCAAGACCAAGGTGTGGATCGCCATCACCTGGGTAAAGCACTCAAAGCAACACGTACTATGATAAGCACGACCGGCGATCGGCACTTACCCCTCGCGGTGCGTCGCGCTAACCCGCATTCATCGAGCGTCACACACCAGAAGCG
Source organism: Solirubrobacteraceae bacterium (assembly GCA_049518835.1). Taxonomy (GTDB): domain Bacteria; phylum Actinomycetota; class Thermoleophilia; order Solirubrobacterales; family Solirubrobacteraceae; genus Palsa-465. The sequence continues at coordinate 2,479 of JBEKRJ010000477.1, read as the reverse complement.
CGCACGAGCACACATGCGGTTGCCGACCAAAGCTCGTGTCCGTAATCAGCGTCCCAACGACTGGTGCCGGCTCTGGGCTTTGCGACGATACGAGGGGGTGCTAACCGGCTTGTGTTGAGCCACTTGTGTAGAGCCACACGTCCTGCACGCATCTCGCCGCGTCCGGCAAGCCGATCGAGGCGGATCCGCGAGCTCGCCGGCGACACCGACCGGCCCGGTTTCTCTTGTGCCCTGCATGCCGGGCGGCGAGGCAACTCGCCCAGCGTGCGCGCGTCAGGAAGCTGGCAGCCGCGCGAACGCAGAGCGTCGCACGTCCAAGCCCTCCTGTACTGGATCGACTCAGCGTGGTCGGAAGCGATGTGCTTTGCCCAAACATAGTTGGTCGCCTGGTGGCATTTGGCATTGCCGAACCCGGACCCAGATCCACGGTAGTCGATACGGCAAGGTATAGCCGAGCTGGCGTGGCGTGTCGCGTTGGGCGGTGAGATCCTTGCGCGCGGTCGAGCAGCGCGCGTATCCAGACGTCTCGGACGGTTCGCTTAGCCAGTGGTCACTGCGAAAATCACCGGACTGGTCGTAATGAGACAACCGCCCCCCAGGTGGGGCGGGCGATTGCGGCGCGGCGGCGGCCGCCGCCTGGATGTTCGTGGAGGGATCCCCTGCGAGACGGGGCTGCGGCGCCGCGACTTTGCCCGGCGCTGCGCTGGGAAACGGAGTCCTCGAGGGGTCTGTTATCGACGCCGGAGAGAGGCGGCGGGCATCGGATCGACCCCACACGCAGAAAGACGTCGACCGGTCAGCGACGATCCCGCCGGCGGGCTGACCCCGAGCTCCCGGGTGGACGGGCGTGACGCGAGCTAGGGTGAGCGGACCTGTCGCCGAGCTGGCCTGTGTCTCCATCGCGGATCAGGGCCCGAAGCGAGGCATGGTCGCTCGCCCAGGACGGCGTCAGTGCCGCGTGTCCGTGCTCGGGGCAACAGATTGACGGCAGCCACGCGGTGACGAACGCCTCGAACGCTACCACGTCGGGCTGGCGCCAGGCCGCCCCGGTCCGCGGCCATGCCCAACCAGCCACCCGCCGTGCCGCCCGGCTGACCCGCCTCGCGCTCGAGGTCGCCCAACTTCGCTCAGCCCACTCGCCGCCGAGCCGCATCTCACCTCGACCACCGTGTCGGTCCCGATGTAACTGCTCGCCACCGCGCTCGACGAGCTCGACAACGCGATCTGCCTCCGCGAGGACAAAACTCGACCGCCTGCACCTCGCCGACGAGGCCGCGCGCATCATCGCCTACCCGCATCTCGCCGACTCGTCGGCGGGCGTAAGAGCTGCTGCGGCCAAGTCGCCGGGTCGGCTGCGTGCCTTGCGGACCCCGACGGCAGTCCGCTGTCTTGGCTTCGCGAGCGGGCCGGGGTGCGCACATCGACGCACGCGGGTTTTGTGGCGATCGTGATTGCTCCCCGGTTGGGCGCTTCCCGAACGCTTCGCGCGATCGCCGGGCGAACTCACACCTCTTACGCCAGGACGCCGGGGCGTGCAGCGGCCCTCAGCGACTACAGGATCTCGATTAGTTCTAGGTTCCAGCGGTCGCTGGTCGGTGCGGTGTCGTTGATCGTCACCACGGTTCCTGCTGCGGCGGTGGGCGTATTCGTGGACTGCACCCAGAAGGTGTCACCCGCCGAATCGGTGGCCTCGGAGACCAGCGTCTGGTTGGGTCCCAGCGTCCGGTCGATCGCCTCGTCCCGGTCGTTGCCGACCGCGAACACCCACGACCCCGCCTGGGTCGTGGTCAGCGACGCAGTCGGGGCGCCGGTGCTCGCGCTCGCGCTCTTGTCAGCCCCGACTCCCGAAGCCCCGGAGTAGGCGACCACCGTCAGCGACATCATGTACCCGCTGGTCTTCGTCAGAGAGGCCTTGATCGCCGCGCTGCTCAACGTCCCGGTCGCTCGCGCCGACCAGATCTCTGAGGTGCCCAGCTCGGTGTTGGTGCGACCGACCAGGGTCCAGGTCAGAGCGCCCCCGGAGACGGTCGCCGTCTGACCGCCGCTAGACGGACCGTCCCCGGCGACGAACGCGACGACCAGGTCCCCGGCCGTCGGCGTCGACAGCGACACGGTCGCCGTGCTGGTCCCGGTGGCTGTCACCTTCGCGTCGATCTTCGGACCGCTGGCGTTGACCGTCAGCGTCGCCGCGGCCGTCGTGGTGAAACCGAACGCGTTGGTGAACGTCGCCGCATACTCGGTGCCGTTCTGCGCGGTCGTGGTCGCGGGCGTGGTGAAGGAGGTCGAGGTCGCGCCGGTGATCGGCGTGAACGAGGTCGCGCCGGGCGCCTCGGAGGACCACTGCACAGTCGGCGCCGCACAGTTAGCCGGCGTCGAACCAGCCGCCGTGAACGTCGCGGTCGCTGGCGCGGTCACCGTCTGAGGGGATGGGTTGGTGACGATCGATGGCGCCGCCGCGCACACCGGCGCGATCACCGTG
>JBEKRJ010000476.1:0-4604 GCA_049518835.1 Solirubrobacteraceae bacterium | reverse complement strand
GCTACTCGATGGGGGGCGCAATCGCGCAGCTGATCGCGCGCGAGCACCGCGACGTCGTCTCGGGCCTGGTGCTCAGCGCCACCGCCCAGCACTGGCAGGAACCCGAGGCGCAGCGGCTGTTCAGACGGATGGTGGCGTTCGGGCTCGCGCTGTCGCTGGCGCCGCGCGCGAGCTGGCGTTCGAGCTTCCGGCGCGTCGGCATGCGCGAGTCGCGGGAGACGGCGTGGCTGCGGTCAGAGCTGCTGCGCCACAGCGTCAGCGACCTGATCGAGGCCGGGCGCGAGCTGGGCAGGTTCGACTCGCGACCGTGGCTTGGGGCTGTCAGCGTGCCGGCGGCGGTTGTGGTCACGACGCGCGACCAGGCGGTCGCGCCGGCCAAGCAGCGGGAGCTGGCAGCGGCGCTGCGCGCGTCGGTGTTCGAGTCGCCGATCAACCACTTGCAGGTTGCCGCCCGCGCGCGCGACTACAACCCGGCGCTGCTCGCGGCGCTGGCGGCGGTCGGCAAGACCGAGGGCGTGACTGGCGCCTAGCGATGAGGTAGGCTTTCGCCGATGTCGCGCCGGATCCGCGTCCTGATCGCGTTGTTGTGCTTTGTCGTGCTCGCGCTCGCGCTCGCGCCGTCGGCGCTGGCACACATCGGCAACGACGGCCGCGGCTGGTACGGTGAGACCGACGACAAGGTGGTCACGAACGCGATGTTCATGACGATCGCGTTCTTCCCCGCCGTGATCGTCGTGCTGACGCTGATCCAGTGGCGGCTGGAGAAACGCAAGCACGCCCGGCTGCTCGCGCGCAAGCGCCGCGCTGCCAGCGCCGATTGGCGCGGCGGCTGGTAGCTGCAAGCAGGCCAGCTGGATTTGGGGCTCTGCCTCGCGGGCCGGACGCCCGCAGCGCAATGTATCGCCGTCCGAGCGGTCGCCGGTCTAGATCCGGAACACGGGGAGCAGGCGCTCCTCGTGCTCGGCGTCGATCCGGGCGATCACCTCGAAGTGCTGCTCGATGCCGGAGCCGCGCAGCTTGGTCGCGAGCAGCTCGTCGACCTGGTAGATGCCGGCGCTGTTGGACATCTCGATCTCGACGCGGACCGCGCGGTCGCTGCCCGGCGAGATCTTGACCTCCTCGATCGCATACGCCGACAGCGAGTGGATGTTGTGGCGGCCGGACTCGAACGGGATCCGGGAGCGACCGCGGGCCATGTCGAGCGCGTCGGCGACGCGCACGATCCCGGCCTCGATCGTGAACGGCGCGCCCTTGCGGCGGTGGCCGATGATCGCGTGCAGCGCCTCGGAGACGATGATCGTCCGCTCGGGCTCCTCATATGCGCCGGCCAGCAGCGCGCCGAGCTTGTCGGCCGTCAAGAACAGGCTGTAGCGCTCGTGGTCGTCGCGGTGGATCGACATGCCGACGCAGTGAAACAGGCACCCGGCCGCGATCACGACCTCCGCGTCGTGCTCGCTCATCGCGAAGTCGGCGACGACGCTCGGGGTGACGCCGCGGCGGAACAGCAGCCGCGCGACGCGCAGGCCGATGTTGAGCACGATCTGGATGTGGACCCAGCTGTGGTCGGTCATCCCGAGCCGGCGGCTGGCGTTGACCGCCGACACGTGCCACCAGGCCTTGACTTGGTCGTCGGCGTTGACGGCCTCCAGGAAGCGCTCGAGCCGGCGGTTGCCGCGCGTCGGGGCGCGCACGCGAACGCTCGCAAGCGCTTCGCGCGGCGCGACCGGCGGCTCGGGCTCGCGCGGGGCCGCCGGCGGCTCGGGCTCGCCGGGTGGCGCCGTGGGGTCGGTCACGAGCCGCCCTCGAGCAGCACGCCCTCGCGGATCCCGCCGCAGCCGAGCTGCAGGCTGGCGCCGAACAGCTCCGAGGCGGCCTGGAGGATCAGCAGCCCGGCGGGCAGCAGCCGGACGCGGACGACGTCGAGCGCGAACCGGGAGGCGATCTCGCCAGCCGGGTGCGCAGCCAGCAGCGCAAACGCCCCCTCGAACGCCTCGGCGTCCAGGCGCGGGCCCGCGAGGCGGCACAGCGACGCCGCGCTGCCGCCGACGGCGACCGCCTCGGCCGGGCGCGGGACGATCAGGCCTTCGGTCGCGGCAGCGACCCGAGCGCGAGCCGCGCGCAGCTCGGCGAGCGTCGGCGGGTCCGAGCACAGCACGTCGTCGGCCAGGTCGCCCGAGCCGACCGCAAACGACGTGCACCAGCTGATCTGATCGGGTGCGCTGCCGACGACGAGCTCCGACGAGCCGCCGCCGACGTCGACTACACCGAGCTCCCCCGCCGGCCGATGGTCGAGCGTCCCGGCGGCGCCGATGAACGCTAGCCTGGCCTCCTCCTCCCCGGACAGGACCTGGATCTCGAGCCCGCACGCGGCGCGCACGGCGCCGACCAGCGCCGCGCCGTTGGCTGCGCGCCGGATCGCCGCGGTCCCGACCGCACGGACGTCGGTCGCGCCGAGCTCGCGCGCGAGCTGCAACTGGCGCGTCACGACCTCCACGACCTCGGCGATCTTGTCCGGTGCGATCGCCCCGTGCGCTTGCAGCGTGCGGCCGATGCGCGTGAACACCCGCTCCTGATGGACCTCCTGCAGGCGCTCGCCGCAGTCGGCGACGAGCAGCCGCGTCGTGTTGGAGCCGATGTCGATGCAGGCGCGGCGCACCCCACGCGTGACTCTACCTTCTGCGACCGCTCAGGCCGCGTGCGCAAGCGTCGTCGGCGCCTGCAGCGGCAGGCGGACGGTGAACTTCGTCCCCTCGCCGGGGGCGCTGGCGCATTCGAGCGACCCCTTGTGCTGCTCGACGACGATCGTGCGCGCGAGCGCGAGGCCCTGACCGCTGCCCTTGCCGACTTCCTTGGTGGTGAAGAACGGCTCGTAGATCCGATCGAGGTGCTCGGGGGGGATCCCGGGGCCGTCGTCGGCGACCTCGATCACGACCGTGTCGCCGTCGACCCGCGTCGAGATCGTGATCGTCCCGCGGCCCGCGCAGCCGGCCAACCCCTCCTCGATTGCCTGCGCGGCGTTGATGATCAAGTTCAGCAGCACCTGGTTGAACTCGCCGATGTTGCAGTTGACCAACGGCAGCTCGCCGAGGCGCGACTCGACGTCGGCGACGTACTTGTATTCGTTGCGGCACACGACCAGCGTCGTCTCGATCGCGTCGTTGAGGTCGGCGGGCGCCATCTCCGAGCTGGCCGGGTGCGAGAAGCGCTTCATCGCTTGCACGATCGAGGTCACGCGCGCGATCCCGTCCATCGTGCGCTGAAACGCCGACGGAATCCGGTCGAGCAGATACTCGATGTCGGCCTGGTCCTCGGCCTCGAGCATCGTGCGCCGCCGCTCGCTGAGCCCGATCTGGGCGTCGGTGTACAGCAGCTCGCGGTACAGCCCGATCAGCGTCAGCAGCTCGTCGATCGCTTCGCGCACGAACGTCATCGAGTCCGACACGAACTGCAGCGGCGTGTTGATCTCGTGTGCGACGCCGGCCGCGAGCTGGCCGACCGCCTCGAGCCGCTGCGAGACGCGCCGCTGCAGGTCCAACCGCTCGCGCTCGCGCTCGAGCGCGACGCGCTCGGTGACGTCGGTGGAGGTGATCAGCACGCCGCCGATCGCGGGGTCGTCGCGCAGGCAGACGAGCGTCGACTCGAGCGAGTGCCACGAGCCGTCCTTGTGGCGCACGCGGTGCCCGAGCCGGAACGGGGCCGAGGGCCCGACCTCGTCGAACGCCCGCTGCAGGGCGGGGCTGTCGTCGGGATGGCTCTGGAAGGTGAACTCCGCCGCCGTCGCCTCCTCGGGGCGATAGCCGAGCCAGCGCTCGATCGACGGGCTCGTGTACTCGATCAGGCGATCGCTGCCGACGAGCATCACGATCTCCTGTGCGTGCGCGAGCAGCGTCCGCCAGCGCTCCTCGCTCTCGCGCAGGGCCTGTTCGGCGCGCCTGCGCGTGGTGACGTCGTGCGACACCCCATAGGTTCCGATCACGGTCCCGTTGCCGTCGCGGAGCGGGAGCTTGGTCGTCGAGACCCACGCCACGCTGCCGTCGGGGAACGTCTCGCGCTCCTCGATGTTCAGCAGCGGATCGCACGTGCGCATGATCTGGCGCTCGTCTTGCAGCGCCTGGCGGGCGTGCTCGGGCGCGAACGCGTCGAAGTCCGTCTTGCCGACGGCGTCGCCCGCGCTGGCGAAGCCGAGCCTCGTGGCTTGCGCCGCCGAGACCCGGAGGAAGCGCGAGTTGAGGTCCTTGAAGTAGACCTGATCAGGGGTGGTATCGAGAAACGCGTTCAGCAGCCTTCGCTCGTCGGCGAGCTGCTGCTCGGCCTCCTTGCGCTGGGTGATGTCCTCGATCTGGGCGACGTGGAAGGCGCCGCCGGCGGTCTCGGGAAAGACGACGGCGGTCTCGTGCGAACCGGCTGGGCGGTGCACGGCGCCGGCGGCCTCGGGGCCGGTCGCTGGAGAGACTCTGATCCGCACCCAGATCACGCGCCCTTCATGGGTCACGTACCGCTTCTCGTACTCGGCGCTGCCGGTCGCGCGACCGAGGTCGGCGTTGAGGCTGTCGGCGCTGACGTCGCGGTCCGCGTCGAACTTGACCTCGGCGAACGAGTGCCCG
>JBEKRJ010000475.1:0-4611 GCA_049518835.1 Solirubrobacteraceae bacterium | reverse complement strand
CTGGGCGCTGGAGGAAGCCGCGACGTCCGCGATCCGCACCAACCACTCATACGTCGGCGCCCAGCCCGCCTACGGCCCGGCCGCGGCCATAAGAAAGCACTCGGCGCCGTCAAGCACCCGATCATCTGCATCTGCTGACACGTGCTCAGCACCGGCGAGGTCTACAACGACCCGGCGGCGACTACTTCGGCAAACGCGACCCCGAACGCATCACCAAACGGCTCGTCGGCCAGCTCGAAGCGCTCGGACACGTCGTCAAGCTCCAACCAACGGCAACGGCAACGTCAACGGCGGTGGTCGCAGCCTGAGCGTTATTTCCGTTATTTCCTGTCAGCAGGTAGGAACGAACTGCAGTCCGCTGGGGGCTTCGATGGGATGGTGGCTGCGCAGACAGCGAGGCTCCCGCGGGCAATACTCACAGCACATCGAGGAGGCGCGGCGCGGGGCTTGCGCGGCGGCACCCGATGGCACTCATCAAAACACGATCAAGGGTCCAAGGCGGACCTCTGAAAAGGAGTCGAAATGAAAACTGTGCTTATCACCGGCTGCTCTTCGGGCTACGGCCTGGAGGCCGCCCGCCACTTTCACTCGCAGGGCTGGAACGTGGTCGCCACCATGCGCACTCCGCGCGAAGACGTCCTGCCCCAGTCCGAACGGCTCCGCGTCCTCGCACTCGACGTGACCAAACCCGAGTCCATCGCGGCCGCCCTCGAGGCGAGCGGGCCGATCGACGCGCTCGTCAACAACGCGGGCATCGGGGCATTTGGCGCCTTCGAGGCCACACCGATCGCCACAGCGCGCGAGATATTCGAGACCAACACCTTCGGCGTAATGGCGATGACACACGCGGTGCTGCCCCAGTTCCGCGAGCGCCGGTCGGGCGTGGTCGTGAACGTGACCTCGACCGTGACGTTGGCTCGAATGCCGTTGGTAGCCGTGTACACCGCGAGCAAGACCGCTATCGAAGGGTTCACCGGATCGCTCGCGCTCGAGCTCGAGGAGTTCAACGTGAGCGTGAAGCTGGTCGAGCCCGGCTTCGGCCCGACGACAAACTTCACAGCCAACGCTCAATCACGCATTGACGGGCTGATCCCCGAAGCCTACGCGCCCTTCGCGCAGCGCGTCCTGTCTGACTTCCAGCAACCAGCAGCTGTCACGCACGAGTCCGACGTGGCCGAGACGGTCTGGCGCGCCGCGAACGATACGACCGGGCAGCTTCGCTTCCCGGCGGGTCCCGACGCCGTGGCACTGGCTCAAGTGAGATAAGCGCAAGCGTGAACCGCGCCGGCCACCGGCCGCCGGTCAAGCTGGCAGCACACTGACCGACAGCAACACGTCGAGTCGCTCGGTCTGGAGCTGCTTGAGCTGCGCGTGTCTGACGGGCGCATCGCAGCTTTAAGCACATCGGATGTCCAACCAAACCAAAAGGCTTGTTCACAATGAATGTCACGCACCGTTTCCACGCCACCATGACCGCACTGCCGGGGAGCGGCGACGAGCTCGTCGAGTTCTTTCTCAACGCCGCGGCCGGAGGCGCTGACTGGCCGCATTCAGGTCTGAGCCGACCCTGGTCTGTTTCGTCTGATTCGGAGACTGACCCCAATGCGGGCACGTGCATTTCTGAGGTCGTCGTCGGCCTCGCGGAGGATCGACGCCCTGCCGTCGAGCCGTTTGGTGCCGCCGCGATTAGCTCCGCCTACTCATCACGCAGACAGACAAATTCGCCCCCAACCGGGGCACCAACCACCCAAATCGAAGGAGATCCCATCATGGACACAAACTACGGATTCAACTGCACGATGACCGCCAAGCCGGGCATGGGTGAAGAGCTGGTTGACCTGCTCCTGACGGGCCTGAACGACGGCAACCCAGGTTCCGCCGAGTGGTGCGTCGTCTACCTGGTAAGCCGGTCGGCCTCCAATCCCGACGTCGCGCACGTCACCGAAGGGTGGACGTCGGAGGAGGACCACCACCGGATCTTCGCCGGCAAGGCGGCGCAGGCCATCGTCGCCCAGTTCGGTGACCTCCTGGCCGAGGAGCCGACCTACACCGACTACGTCCCGGTCCGCGGCAAGGCCGCCTTCTAACCTCGCCGCGGCAGACACCCCAACCATCCATTCATACGAAAGAAGACCCATGACCATCGCTCGCCCCGACCTCGACCCCGAGCTGCTTGACCGCCTGGCTGAAATGCCAGACACACCGCCACTCAGCGAGGAGACGCTCGAGATGATCCGTCCCTACGCCACGATCCCCGCCGAGACTGCGCTCACAGGCCACGCCGTCGAGCGACAGGACCTGACTATCGCCAGTTCCGACGGAGGGCAGGTCCCCCTCACCATCCTGAGGCCCGCCGGCGCGGACCTCACCAGCCACACCGTCGCGTGCGTCTACTGGCTACACGGTGGCGGCATGGTGATGGGAAACCGCTTCTCCCAGATCAACATCCCCCTCGACTGGCTGACCCGCCTTGGCGCCGTCGTGATCACCGTCGACTACCGCCTCGCACCTGACGTCAGCGGCATGACCCTCGTAGAGGACTGCTATGCCGGCCTCGTTTGGACCGCCGAGCACGCCGACGAGATCGGCTTCGACGCAGCCAAGCTCGTCGCTGCCGGCACGAGCGCTGGAGGCGGCCTCGCCGCAGGCACCACGCTGCTAGCCCGCGATCGAAGCGGCCCGGCGATCGCCGCTCAGGTACTGATCTGCCCGATGCTCGACCACCGCAACGACACAACCTCAAGCCACCAGTTCGACGGCCCGGCCGTCTGGTCGAGGGACGCTAACGCCTTCGGTTGGCGTTCGGTTCTGAAGGACATGGCCGAGACGGACGTGCCCGCCTACGTGTCGCCGGCCCTCGCCGACGACCTCTCCGGACTGCCGACCACCTACGTCGATGCCGGTACCGCTGAGGTCTTCCGCGACGAGGACGTCACGTACGCCACCCGCATCTGGGCCGCCGGTGGCCAAGCCGAACTGCACGTCTCGGCAGGAGGTTTCCACGGCTTCGACTCCCTCTTCCGGCAGGTCCGCGTCTCGTTGACCGCCCGTCGTACTCGCAGCGACTGGCTCGAGCGCGTGCTGAACCGCGTCCTGAACCCCGTCACCGAAGCTGCAGCAACCGCCTGAACTCAGCGGACAGATAGGGCAACCACACGGTGGGGCGCTGCTGCGAAGCAGCACCCCACCCCGGGACCACCGCGCTTGATTAACAACGTCAACTCGCGATCCCTTTCGGTGTGGAAGAGTCGTCAACCTGGTGCCCGCCCATACGGCTGCTTAGCCACGCGTGCGCTCGTCCGCGGAGCAACGCGGAACCACGAAAGCAGGACCGCCGATGTCGACGCTTGCGGTCCTGGAATTCGCCAACCGCAGGGCGGGGCGAATCGCTAGCTGCGACCCTGTTCGACTGCAAGCACCAGCGCCCGAAGCAGTAGTCGCCCGTGGCTCGCCGGCTTGGCCCTCGGACTTGCGCTATCGCCCAGTTGCGAGCGTGCGCTCCGCGACATCGGCACGATCGCCTTCGACGGCAAGCACTCGAGAGCCGGCGTCGGTCGGCGTGATGCTTCGCCACGGTCGCAGTAGCCGCGTCGACGGGCTCGCCGTGTCCGCCGGCGACCACCGAACTGTGTGCTCCGCACAACCGGCGCGTGCTGACAGACGACCGCCGGCCCGCGCTTGCCTGAACGGACGCAGCGGCCTGGCGGCGTGGCTTCGGAGAATCCACAGATCCGTGGACCGGAAGCGGCCCCATCACTTCGAGAACGCGGAGAGGTGCGTCGCGGCGGGATCCGGTCTCGCTGCGCCGCGATGGTCGGGGCAGGAGACGGGCGACTCGGGCGAGGCGTTTCGGCGTATTGAGGGGCCTGGACGTCCCGCCTGTGACTTCCACAGAGCCTGCGCCAGCGCAGGACACGGGGCTCGCGCTCGCCAACCTGCGCCTCTCGCGGCGCGGATGATGGGCCACGGCTCGGGCCTGGCAGCGCAACACTACGCGGAGCGAGATGGACTCAAGGGAGCAGCGCTCCGCCCTGCGGGCGGCGGTATATCGTGGTGACGGACGGGCTGTCGTCGACCTGCTCCGCGACGTCGGCGCCGACGATGATTCGCTGCAGCTGGCCGGCGACGGCCTCATCGCGGCCGTCATGCAGCGCGTGGACGGAGCCGCCGAGCTGGCTCGCAAACTCGTGGTCGGCCTCCGGCAGCGAGGCTGGGACGGGGATCATGAGCTGGCCGACCAGCTTGAGGCTCATCTCGGCAGCGGACCGGCAGCGATGCTGCGCGCCTTGCCCGTCGATCTCGAGGAGCTGGCCGGCATCCTCGCGGGCGATCCACTCAGCATCGGGGGCCGCATCGATATCACGACCGGTGAGGTCTGGTCGCACGCGGCGATCGAATACGTCCTGGAGACCGGAGAGAAAGACGAGGACACCAGTGATGATCCCGAGCGGTGGCTGGCGGTCCACGGCGAGGGCTCACGCGAGGGCTACCGGGACATGGAGCTGTTCATCGCGTCCGTCGAGGACCCGGGCCGGGCCGAGCGCCAGGCCATCGCGATCAAAGGCCGCGGCGCGTTTCGCCGCTTCAAGGACGAGCTTGCCCGCTGGCCCG
>JBEKRJ010000474.1:0-4611 GCA_049518835.1 Solirubrobacteraceae bacterium | reverse complement strand
GACAGGCCCTCAAAGTGGGGCTACGTCCTGTTGGCGCTTATGGCACCTCACCGCCCGCCGAGAGGGGCTGGTCCGCTCATGGCCCTCCATGGGGCAGGCAAAGCAAGGCCCTCTCCCGGCGGCGGTCGAGGCAACAACCAGCTTAGGATGACCCATAGGCAACAGCGCGCCGGCCTTCGTGAACGGTCGCTTCTCGATGAGATGGCGCAGGCAATGCCTTACTTGATCTAGTCTAGTGGTGGCGGGGTAGCCTCGGCCAGCCACGGGGCATGTGCTGGTTGGGAGGGGTCGTTGTCAGGTATCCCGACGGCGCGCCCAGCCACACCAGGAGCTCGTCAAAGTTTCGCCCCTCGATCGACGACCAGCCACCGGGATCGCTGCAGGAGCACTGGTGCGCACGCGCGACCGCAAGCGTCTCGGCGCCGTCGCCAGACGCCCAACCGATTTCCAGGTTCGGGGAGCCTTGGTGCAGGATGGCGATCCTCTCGCCTGCCCTCACGGTTTGCCCGGCCTTGACGCTAATCGCGATGTTCTCAACTACGTAGACATACTTGCCCGCGAAGGGGCCGTCCAAGAGCCGGTAGACGATGATGTCCCCTGGTGCCGGCACGCAAGTTCTTCCCCAGCAGCTCTCGGGGCCGGCGAGTCGGTCGGTAGCCAGCACGACCTTTGCTCTGCCAAGCGCCAGGATTGGACCTGAGCCTGAGTAATCGACGCCCATGTCGATGCGGCTCGCCTGCAGTCCCGCCACCGCCTGGAGTGGGTTGACGTATGCCCAGACCGTGTCGTGGTCGGTCTTTGTGAGCGTGTCGTCGCTCGTGCCTGTGACGCTGACCGTGAAGCTTTTCCTGCCAATCGACCTCGTGTTGAGCGCGTGGCCAGACCGAACCGTTCCCTTGCACGTGGCGATGGAGCTCGTGGTCCCAGCGGCGCTACAGCTGAAGCGCGCGAAGATTCGTGACCCACGCTCACCGGAGGCGCCGTCGCGGGGCGAGGTGATCGTGATCATGGGGATCGTTAGCGCAGCCGGCTTCAATTTCGGGCTTGCGCCGCCCGTCCGGGGGACCCCGCCGAAGATCGTCGCGTTAGCCCCCACGGCCACAGCGAGCAACACGCTCGGCCTCAGCTGCCTCGCCCAACCGAGACGTAGCAACCTGCTTGTCATCGGCCGCTACCCTCCTTCGACATCGCCTGAGTCGTTGTCGCCGATCGTGGCGCAGCCTAACAGCGCCGGCGACCAGCAGACGATGAACAACGGTGCCCACGCCATCGCGGGCTCGCCAGCAGCGGGCTCCTGCATCCTCGAAGGATGCGGGCGGCGTCGTAGAAGACCTCGTTTCGCCGCGCCACGGTGCTCGCGGCCACAGAAGCCAGCTACCTCATCAGCGTGGCAAGCGGGCCGGCAAGGTCGTCAGCTGCGAGCAGGTTGGCTGCATCCACCAACGCCAAGAGCATACGGCTGTCGCACCCCCCGGCGCCCATAGCCAACTTGCGCAATGCCCCAATCTCGACCCGCGACGGTCACGACGATCGCTGATCCCCTCGCTATGCGTCGCTTGACCACTCCGGCAACGATCCGATCGCCGCGGCCGAACCCTCCGATTCCAGCTAACGAACGCTCCGAGACGGCAGCGCGGCATCGCTTCGAAGCGCTCTCGCTTCGAAACGAAGCGTCCACGTCTGGCCCCCCAATGACCGGATCGGGGGACAGCGCCGAGGTCGTTCCGAGGCGGCGACGAGATCGGTGACGGTGCTGGCTACCGCTCGCCGAGCGAAAACAGCGTCGCGCGACATCTTCTCCGCTTCTCCGTTCTCCTTCCGCTCGGGTCACCGACCGTTATGGGATGCTCGTCATCGAGAAATGCTGGGGCCAGAGAGGCGCAGACCCGATCGCCGGTGCTGCTCCGATCCGCACCGAGTTCGCCAGGCGTCTACCCGATTTCAGGTCCGACTATGCGCGCGTGCCGGTGGCTCCCGCCACCGTTGCATCCCGACCTCAGCCCGGAGTCGCTCCATATCCGGAGCGGGCCGACCCGCTCGCGCAAGCACGTAAGCATCGTGCTCGAACTCCCGCAGCACTGCCTCGAGCTGCGACCGGCTCTGCACGCGCCGCGACGCCGTCCGCGGGGTCACGCCGCCCAGCGCCGGCACCCGCTCCTCAGGCCACAGCGCCTGCCAGGCGTCGACCGCCTGTTGCGACGCTCCGAACGGCATCGGGATTCCGAGCCGGATTGGCGGCATGTCCTGCGCCGGGTCGATCACCGATCGTCGACCGAGCTCTGGCTCGGACCCCAGCCCGCGCAGGAGCTCGACCAGCGCCTCCAGCCGCTCGTCTGAGTTGACCGATATCTCGAACCCATCCGGTTTGGGCTCAAGTCGCCCGCGCAGCCATCGCTGCGGCTCGTCGAGTTCCTCGATCGGCTCGCCCTCGCCGGCCAGCGAGCGGATCTGCGCGAGCGCGCCCTCGCGCTCGATCTCGCTCAGCTCGCGCCCCCACCAGCTCAGCTGGCCCGCATCCTCGACCCTAAAGTCCGCGTGCGCAGCCAGCGTCCCGGCGACCGCCGCCGGGTCGTTGACGGTCACGTGGGCCGTGATCATCCGGAGGCGGTGGCCGTCGGTGTTCGTCAGCTTCGGGCCGGTCGCGCGCCGGCGCCACACGTCCCCGACGATCCCAGGCAGCAGGCTGCCGAGCACCTTGCTCATCAGCACGGCGATCTCCGGGCGGATCGGTTCGGCGATCTCTACGATGACGCCGTGGGGGTCGGGCTCGCGGGGCCCGCCGGGGCGCCGTCCGCGCTTGCCGGTCAGCTCCTCGGCGAGCGCGACGCTCGCCTCGTACACCAAGTCGGCGGCCCCGTCGCCCTCGGACGGGCGCAGGAGCACGACCGCGCCAGTTGTCCGCCAGACGCCGTCGAGCGACACGAGCGCCCCGAGCAGGACGCTCCACCGGCTCATCCCAGGAAGCTGCTCCGGCGGAATCGCGACGTACCGATGAGCGCCGGTGACAATGTCTCTCAGCCACAGGCCCGGACCCGGCTCGGGGTCGGAGATCTGCCAGAGGCCGTAGGTAACGGTCCTCAGCCACTCCTCCGCCGCAGTCGAAATCTCTGGACGGACGTCCGGGTCGGTCGCGAGCAGCGCCAGCGGCGCGCCCGACTGCTCGAGCTCCGGCTCGAGCTCGAACACGAAATCGTCGCCCTCGTCCTCATCGGGGTCACCATTCATCAGCCAGGCCTGCTCGATCGCGAAGCGCAGGAGCGCCTCGGAGCGCTCCTCGTCATCGGTTTCGGACCCGAAGTCGTCGTCGGCGTCGCGGCCATCGGCTGCATGCAGCTGCTCCATCCAGCCCCCGACGCTGCTGGCAACCAACCCCCGCAGCTCCGGCCTGCGCTCCTCAACTAGGACCCGCATCGCATCCCGCAGCGCGTACAGGCCCGTGCGGTCCGCGAACCGATCGAGCTCCGCGCACTCGGCAGGACCCAGCTTGTCGCCCGCCCCCCGGCGGCGGTACAGCTCCTCGAGCGCCCAGCCATAGACGTCGTGCGCGTCCTCCTCCTCGGGCTCGTCGTCCAGGACCTCCCGCACCAACTCGATCGCGTCAAGCTGCCGGCCGGCCGCGAGCATGTGCTGAGCGAGCTCCACGGTCCCGACCGGGTCGGCGGGCGCGTCGAGCGCCGCGTCGAGCAGGTCGGCGGCCCGGTCGGAGTCCTCGTCGAAGGCGCCGGCGATCTCGGCTGCGAGCGTCAGCGCGGTGACGCTCCCGGGCGCGAGCCGCTGAACCGCCGCCGCCACGGCCCGCGCTCGCTCCTCGGAGCCATCGCGTCTCAACCGGATCGCGAGGCCGGGCGGCGAGGGCAGATCCTCGAACTCCTCAACCAGTAGTGCCGCGACCCGCTCGGTCGGCGTGTCCGGCGAGAGCGCCTCCTCGTAGCGCCGCTGGGCCTCGGCGAACGCGAGCTCCGCCTCGCGCTCCATCTCGATCTCAGCAGGCGAGCGCAACGGCGCGGGTGTCCGCCGGGCCGGATGCCCGCCGGGTCGCCGCTTATGCTGCTTCCGCCTGCGCTTGGACTTCGCCACGCCTGTCCTCGTTCTCACCGATAATGGGCAAGCGTACGCGGCTAGCGCGACAGGCGCCATGCACGACCAGAGCTATCGCCTCCGGCGCTCGGTGACGGACACCACCGCGGCTTTCCCGCCGTGCTCGCAACCTTCGAGTACGCGATCCGGTCGAAGCGGAAAAGCACCCCAATGGGCGGATGTATTGTGCTTTGGGAGAGACGCAGCAGCGCCGCGCGGTCCGTCCGATCCGCGCCTGTCCGTAGCCATCGCGGGCGCCGGTGCCGCCGCAAAAATGGGCCGAGCCGGCTGTCGCATTCGCGCAGGACCGAGCGCGACGGCGGCCGCGGGAGAGCCGACGGCCCTCCGGGCCATGCGGTTGACGCTGCATTAGCTACAGTAGCTACCGTCGGAGTCCAGCAGGCCGTCGCGGGGCGCTCTGCTATCGGCGAGAAGCGCGGTCCGACGCGGGCCGGCGGACGATCGCATTCACGATCGGAAGACCCGAGGCTGGTGCCGTCCGCGTTGCGCTTCCGACGCCTATGTCGGGCGGTC
>JBEKRJ010000473.1:0-4617 GCA_049518835.1 Solirubrobacteraceae bacterium | reverse complement strand
CGGCCGCTCTCTCGAGCACGGGGTCGAGCTCTCCCGATCACTCGGCGTGCGGCGGCAAGTCTGTCGTGTCGATTCCGGATGTGAGTCGGCGGCATCCCGGGTGATCAGACGATCGACCGGCTTAGGGTTGCCGTTAAGGAACGCGGCACCAAGTGACAAGTAGACCGAGATCAGCCGGTCGCGCGTCAACCCCCCGGACGGACCGACTTCCATCGGAGCCCCCTCGCCGACGGTGTTGCCGACGCCTGCTGGGGGCGGGCGCGACGTTCGTCCTGGCGCTGAAGACCCGAGCGCTGGCCGACTCCGGGCAGAAGACCGCCTCCGCGGCTGAGCGGGAGCTTGCACTTCTTGGCGACCAAGCGGAAGCGGTCAAGCGGCAGAGCGAGGTAGCAGAGGCGGCCCTTCGGGCTTCGATCAAGCCCTGCTCATCGATGTGCCGCTTCACTCCATGCAGGCCGGCTACGTTGGCAGCCGGAGCGGCTCCGCTCATACAGACTTCTCCGTGAACTCCGAAATCATGCCCGAAATGCGTACGGGCAGCTTAACCGTCCCCGTCCGCAATGTGGGAGCTGGCGTAGCCCGTGGGTTATCGGCAGTAGTGACCGTCGCCGTCAGGACGGAGTAGGCCAGCCTGTTGCGCGCGGCAACGCACCGTCCTTAGTCGTGGCTGGCGAAATTGAGACAGGAGGCTGCGACTTCGCTCTACCAGACCAAGAGTGGCACGGCCTACCGCATCACTATTATAAGGCTGAGCCTGGCCACGAGCGCCGGCTCGCTACCGACTAGCGTCCAGAACGGTGGGCAAGCTTGTCGCACGCGGCGCGTTATCCTCGGCACCAAATCTCATCGGAGACCGAAAGAAACGCAAGAAGCTCTGACGCTGCGCACAGCACGGCAAGGATCATGGGGGCTACTCGTTGTTAGGTTAGGAAGCGGCATCGATTCATCCGGCGCCCCGGGGCTGTCCGTTTGGCGATGCTGTACCGCGTCGGCGAGCACACGGTCAGCGAGCTCGAGGAGCTGTTGCTCGTCACCCGCTCGACGATCTACCGCGCGATAGCGCGCGCCGACTGACGCACCGCGCGTGTCTCGGTAGCACCCGACGTCGCGGCCTAACCCCACCCCTCGGGCGACTCGATTCCGGTCGGCGGAGTCGAGCGCGGGGCCGCCTACGGACGCGCGAGGCGAATCTCCACGCCGATCCGCAGCTGCGCCCAAGCACGGTCGGTAGTCAGTACGGGCAGCCCGAGGCGCTTCGCGAGCGCCAGGCAGGCGCGGTCCGCCAGCGACAGACCCAGATGGCGGGTGGTCGGGCGCAGCCGCGCGATCGCGGGTCCGTCATTCGCGGTCAGCGCGACAACCGTGAGGGCGTCTCCGAGGACTGCTTCCGAAGCCAGGCGTTGGGCGACCTCGTCGGGATCTGCGCCAGCGGAGGCCAGCCGCGAGAGCACCTCGGCCCAGTTCACCGCGCTCATGACCGCTGCCTGCTCCGCGAGGGTGTCGCGCACAACCTCGCCGCCAGGCTCCGCGAGCAGATGCGCGAGAAGCCCCGATGCGTCGAGGACGAAGCCGGCGCGGTCGCTCACGCTGCGTGAGCGGCGCTGCCTTCGGCGGCGTTCTCGCGGCGGGCGTCCTGGCGACGGTCGGCGATCAGCTCGTCTGACAGACACCGGCCAGGCGCAAGCCCGGCGAGGATCCCATAGCTGCGGATCGCAGCCTCACGCTGCAGGTCCACCGGAGGGCCGACCTGCTGCGCGTTCGGGCGTTCGCCATCCATGCCTTCAGGATACCCGCGCGCCGCACCGCCCCGATCACGCTTAGGGCGGGCAACAAGAGCTAGGCAGTCAGACCAGCCGGTCAACAGGGACTTTGAGAGTCAGCCCGCCGCCAGCCCGAGACGATGACACTGCCGGGACATTTTGTACCGATGTTCCTCACGGGCCGACGCCCCGAGCTCGTCGCCTTCGACGTCGAGGACCTCGGCTGTCGACGTCGACCGCCGGACCGGACTGCTGGCACGATCGGCGGCGATCAGGAGCCCACGAGGCAGGAGCCGTCGTCGCACTACGATTGACGATCGACGGCAAAGGTGGGTTTGGAGGGACGTCATTTGTGGCGATGCAGGGGCGCAGGCGTCGGGCCGGTGAGGCCACGAAGGTGTCGTAAACAGCGCGCTAGGTGCTGGACAGCTCCGGGCCGGCGGGCGGGGGCTGGTGAGCTTGGTGTTGCTGCTGCTCGTGGCCGCGGGTCCGACTGGTGTAGCAGGTCCGACTGGTGTGGCCGGTGCAGACATGCCCGTGAATCTCGCCGCGACGACGAATGCGACTACCGGCGTGAGCGACGCTGCCTCCGTCACCGCCCGGCCGGTGTGCCCGCCGCCGCACTCGGCCGAGGCCGGCTGTCAGATGCAGGTGCACGTAACGCGAGACGGCGCGCAAGTCGTTGCACCCGCGGCTTGCGCGTGCGAGCTCGCCATTCAGAACACGTCCGAGCGGCTTGGGCTTCGCGCCGGGCGCCGGCGCGTCGGCGCAGAGCCAAGCCCAGGTTGCGGCCCCGGCGGTGAAGCCGCAGCCGGGGACGCCGGCGTATCTGCAGCAGGCCTATGACCTCTCCTACCTCTCACGGACCGCCGGCAGCTCGGACACGGTCGCGATTGTTGACCCGTTCGATGACCCGAGCGCCGAATCGGACCTCGCGACGTACCGTGCGACGTTCGGGCTGGCGGCGTGCACGACTCAGAACTGGTGCCTTCGCAAGGTCGACCAGACCGGGCGGGACCGACTATCCACCCGCGGACATGGCCGGGGCCGAGGAAATCTCGCTCGACCTCGACGGCGTCTGGGCCCTGTGCCCGAACTGCCACATCGTGCTGGTCGGCCCGTGACGAACTCGGAACGAAAAGTGCCGCTAAGCGCGGCTGAATTTGATCGGGCTATCGTGCGCGCGTGCCGGTCGAGTTCTTGTCGGATGCTGAGGCGGCAGCGTACGGTCGCTTCGATCGTTCGCTAACGCGTGAGGACCTGCATCGGGCCTTCTTCCTTGATGACGCCGACCAGGAGCTGATCGGCAAGCGGCGCGGGGCGCCGAACCGGCTGGGGTTCGCGCTGCAGCTGACGACGGCGCGCTGGCTGGGAACGTTTCTGCCCTATCCGACGGACGTCCCGCCCGAAGTCTTGCAGAACGTGGCCAGCCAGCTTGAGGTCGGGGACCCGTCGGTCGTCCGGCGTTACCTGGAGCGGCGGCGAACGCGGTTTGAGCATGCGGAGGAGATCAAGGCCTTCGAGGGACTGCGCGATTTCGCTGCGGTCAGTGACGAGCTGGAGGAGTGGGCTGCCGCACGGGCGTACATGACCGGGGACGGCCCGCGCGCGATCTTCACCGATGCGGTCGGCTGGCTGCGCGAGCACCGCGTGTTGCTGCCGGGGGTCACGACGTTGGCGCGGCTGGTCGCCCGCGCGCGGGCGGAGGGCGACCGGCGGCTGTGGGAGACGCTCGCTTCGGTCCCGTCGGCGGCCGAGCTACGGGAGCTGGATGCGTTACTGGATGTTGCCGAGGGGTCCCGCATGTCGGAGCTCGAGCGCGCGCGCGCAAGGGTCCGGCCGATCCGACCGGCAAGAACCTCAGACTGTTGCTTGCGCGGTCAAGGATCTCCATCGGCTGGGGGTCGATGGCGAGTCGGTGCGGGCACTGGTGCCCACCCGCCGGCTGATGGACTTGGCGCGCTATGGGCTTCAGGCGACGGCGCCAGCGCTCAGGCGTCATCGTGCCGCCCGGCGGACAGCGACGCTGATGGCGACGGTCGTGCATCTGCAGGCAGCCTCGATCGACGACTGCCTTGAGTTGTTTGACGTGATCATGACGACGGAACTGCTGGGCAACGCCGAGCGCGAGACCAACAAGCAGCGGGCCCGCGACCATCCAAGGTTGGCGAGGGCGTCGGCGAAGCTGGCGGTCGCGGTCGAGAAGCTGCTCGAGATGTCGGCCTCAGGGACCTCGTTGCGCTTCGAGGATGTATGGCGGGAGATCGAGCGGGTCGTTGACCGTGCGGAGCTCCGCGCTGCCGTCGAGGTGGTCGGCGAGCTCGCCTCGCGTCTCGACGAGGGCGGCATGCTGTGCGCGGCTACCCGAGCGGATCCGGCTTGTGCCGCGCTTCTCCGGGAGCTGTGCGAGGTGATCGAGCTGGAATCAAACGCCGAGGCCGGGCGGTGCTGGGTGAGATGCGCCGGATGCCCGAGCTGCTTCATCCTCGCAGGAAGCTCAAGCGCGGGGACATCGACGACCGGCTCGTCCGCGGCTCGTGGCGGCGGCTGGTGTACGAGCAGCCGCCGGCCGCGGGCGGAACCGTCGACCGCAACGCGTACGTGTTCTGCGTGCTGACACAGTTCCACCGGCACCTGAAACGTCGCGATATCTTCGCGCCCAGATCGTCGCGGTGGCGCGACCCGCGCGCGCAGCTGCTCTCAGGCGAGGCGTGGGCGAGCGCGAAAGGGCCGGTGCTGCGGGCGCTCGAGCTGCCCGAGGATCCGACCGAGCTGCTCGACCGCCACGCCAGGGATCTCGATACTGGCAGCGCTCGCAATGAACATCGACTTTGTGGAGATCGCCAAACGGGGCGTG
>JBEKRJ010000472.1:0-4621 GCA_049518835.1 Solirubrobacteraceae bacterium | reverse complement strand
GGGTGAGCCGTCTTCACCCCGATCGGGCTCACCCCGGGTGAGCCGCTTCTCGCGCTTAGGTCAGAGCAGGCCGAGTTCGCGGCCGCGCGCGACCGCTTCGCGCCTGCCGGTCGCGCCGAGCTTCCGGTAGAGGTTCTTGCTGTGGGTCTTGACCGTGTTGCGCGAGACGCCGAGCTCCTGGCCGATTTCCCGCGCCGAGAGACCCGTTGGCAGCAGGCGCAGGACCGCCGCCTCGCGAACGGTCAGCTCCTCGACACTGACCAGGCGCGAGCCCTGTGGCTGGGAGACGAGCCGAAGGCTGCGCTCGGCCTTGTCAAGCAGGAGCGGCACGAGGGTCCCTGGGTCGGGAGCGCGGGCGCTCAACTCTCGCGCCTCTCGCACCAGCTCAACCGCGCTGCGGCGGTCGCCGAGCTCCCGGCGCTCCTCGGCGACAGTGACGAGCACGTATGCCAACCCGACCACCCCACCTCCGCGTCGCGCGAGGGTGACCGCCCGCGTGAGCTCTGCCTGCGCCTCGCTCGTCTCCCTGTGCTTGCCCAGCAGCCTCCCGTTTGCGAGGTGCGCGAAGGAGCCCATCGGGTACTCCTGGATCTCGGACTCAGCGATCAGGTCAAAGGCCGTCTTGACGTTGGCCTCGCATGTCTGCCAGTCGTTGTGGTCAGCGGCGATCAGCGCCAGGTGTCCGTACGCCGTCACGGCAGCGACCGGATCGCGCTCGCGGCCAAGCTGCCCGGCCCGAGTGAGGAAATCGACGGCCGCGGCGTCGTCGCCCAGCCACCGGACGGCCGCTCCGAGCAGGCTCCCAGCCAGCGCGTGGTCGCGCGAGCTGCCGTCGAGCGGCATGACCTGTTCCGCTAACTCTTTACTGAGGCGCACGTCGCCGAGCAACTGCCAGGCAGCGGCCCGCCGCGCCGTCGCCCGCGACGCGAACGTCGGGTCCCGATCGAGCCGGTGGTTCGAAGCCTGTTCGGCGCGATCCAGCCACGGAAGGATCTCATCCTGGCGACCGAGCGCCAACGCCACGCCGGCCCTGCCAACGCACAGGCGAGCGTCCGCGACGACGTATTCGGCCGGCAGCGCGTCCAACCATCCAGCGATGACCGTAAACGCCCGCCCGATGCGGCGCTCGCCGGTCGCGAACGCTCCGATCAAATCGGCAGCCTCGTCAAAGTCCCCGGCGGCGACCATGTGGGGGACGGCTTCGGAGATCATGCCGGCATCCGCGAGCCACCGACCAGCACGGCGACGAAGCTCAACTGACGATCCGGGCTCCCTCCGCTCGAGCTCGTGGCGCAGCAATTCGGCGAACAGATGGTGGTAGCGATACCACTCGCGCCGCGGGTCGAGTGGAATCAGGAAGTAATTCGAGCGCTCGACTCGGTCAAGCATCTCCCGCGCGCCGCCGGCGCCGGTGACCGCCTCACACAGCGGTGCGCAAAATCGCTCGAGCACGCTAGTGCGCAAGAGAAAGCTCAACACCGCATCCGGCTGCTGGTCCAGCACCTCCCCGGCCAAGTAGTCCACGATCCGGCGATCGCCTCCCGAGAATCCGGCGATCAACTCATCCGCATCGCGACGGCCGCGCAGCGACAAGGCCGCCAGATACAGACCCGCGGCCCAGCCCTCGGTCCGCTGATGAACGCGGCTAACTGTCTCGACAGCCAGACCGAGCCGGTGAACTTCGTTCAGCAGGTACTCCGCTTCGGGCTCGGAGAAGCCGAGCTCCTTTGGATCGATCTCGCTAAGACGTCCACCCGCGCGCAACCTCGCGAGCGGCAGCGGCGGCTCTGATCGCGAGGCGATCACGAAGCGATGGTTGCCCGGCACGTGCTCCAAAAGGAACCCCATGCCCGCATGGATCGCCTCGTGCTCAATCACGTGGTAGTCATCGAGCAGAAGCACCGTCTCGTCGCGCGTCTCGAGAAGCTCGTTGATCAAGACCCGGACAGGCTCGTCCATCAGGTCGACACCCGGAGCCCGCAGCAACGACAGCGAACCCTCGCCAAACCCGGGAAGCACCGAACGCAACGCCGCGATCACGTAGCTCCAGAACCTGACGGGCTCGTTGTCACCCTCGTCCAACGAAAGCCACGCCACCTTAAGGTCGCTCCGTGCCGCCAAGCGCCACTGCGCCATCAGCAGCGACTTGCCGCTGCCAGCCGGACCTCGGACCACCGTCAGCGGTCGCACAAGACCAGCCCCCAACGCCTGAACTAGCCCATCCCGCGGAACAAGCTCCCGAGGCAGAGGAGGCTCAAGCTTCGTCCCCAGAAGCAGGAGCCTGGGTTCCCCCGGCGCGACGCTCACAACCGAATTATCGGGTCGAGACGTCTTGGCGTTACGCAGCCCCTCCGATCGCGCTCACGTGAGCGAAGTCTGCGATCAAATCGGCGAGCTGGTCGGGCCGATCGATCATCGAGAACGTCCACGTCTGACCAATCACCTCCATCTGCGAGTTGGGCAGCGCGCCGGCCAGCCGGCGGCCGGTCTTCGAGGGAAAGAACCCATCGTCCTCGGACCAGGCGATCAGCGCCGGCTCGTGAACTTGGGAGACGCTTGCGGGCTTACACGATGTCTGTTGGCTCATGGAGGCTTTGAGCCGTGTAGATCTCCGCGGATCTTGTGGTCGTCTGAGCACGGGCTTGCGCTACTGCGTGACTGGGTGGCCGATGTCGGCGTGCACGAGCCGTCGAATGCTCGCTCGTCCGATCCCGATTCGCAGTGTCTGGAGCGCGGCTCGGAATCCGGGCGGCCATTTCGCGGCTGTGATCAGAGATCTGAGAATGGCACGCGGGTAGTTCTCGAATGCCTCGCGGCTGGGCCGGACGCGTAGGGACACGCCCGTTGATGTGTCGCGGTGACGGGGAGCTATCTGGGACGTGACGAGGAAACTCGCGGCCGTCCGAAAGCAGGTCTTGTTCCTTTCCGAACTCGCACCCGGTCCTCGCCAAATCCGGGGCGTCGATGTCCGCGCTGCGGGTGCTGTTAGGTCGCAATTCGCCCGAGCCGCTGAACGAACCGCTCGTCAGGGTCATCGCGCTCGTCGGTGAGCCCGATGCGGGCGCACAGCCGCAGACTCCGAGTCTTCTCGCATGCAACGGCGGCCGGACGATTGGAGCCCGGTCACGCTCAGCGATGTCCGACAGGAGCGCTTCGAGCAGATAGCGGCCAAGCGTCACTGGCCGGTCGTCATCGAGCGGGTCGACGTCTGCGAGCACGGCGCCCTGAAGGTCGGTGCTCACCGCCGCGCGCTCCAGGTAGGTCGAGGTCACGAGCTCGCCGCTCTCGCGTACGAACTACGCTTCGTGCGACCCGACGGCCACTAGCCCATGGTCGGCGAGCTCGAGGCCGACGATCGTGTGACCGGTGTGCGGCCGGCGCCAGTCGTGATAGTCAGCCAGCCTGGCCTGGATGAACGTCTCGACATCGTTCTCGAAACAGGCGCCCGTGCTGCACAGCATCCCAGCGAGCAGCTCACGGTTGTTACCGCGACGCCCGGCGAACAGGTTTTCAATTGCACCTTGACGCCTCTCAAGGTGCAGAACGCAGCCGAAAACACCGCAAATAGGCCTAAAATGGATTCCTCAAGTCCGATACCATAACCAGCCTATTTCCAGGGCTTTCCGGCCCTATTGGCGTTGATGCAGTCTCGCTTCACACGCGAGAGGTCGCTGGTTCGAGCCAGCCGTGCCCATCACAAAAGCCCCGTAAATACGGGGTTTTTTGTGTGGTGTGGCGGCCTGCCTCCGGAGCGCTGGTATCGTTGTTCACGATTCCCGTTCACTAAACGTACGATAGGCCCTCGTGCCGAAGCCCCTCTCAGGCAGCATCCTGACCCGCCGTCTGGCCGACGACACGCTCGTCGTCGACGTGAAGATCCGGACCGAGCGGGCGGATGCTTGGGCCGGCGTCCGAGTGGAGCGAGGCGCGCGCACGGAAGCTGCTCGAGAACAGGCTGCTGCCGGCCGCACAGCTGCGACAGGATTGGACTGCGCTGATCCCAGGTGCCGTCAAAGGCGGCTCCAACGGCGGGGCCGCGGGCACGCTGACCGTCCGCGAGGCCGCGACCGACTACGTGGAGGCGCTCAGCCGGTACGAGAACTCGAACACCGTCTCCGCCTATCGATCCCCGGTCGTCAAGCACCTGCTCCCGTTCCTGGCCTACACGGACACCGAGCGGACCGTGGACCGCGCGCTCGCCGAGGTCGACGAGGCTTTGATGCTGAGGTTCGTCTCGACCAAGCAGGCCGAGCGCGCCGTGCTGCAGGACATCGCCGAGGCACTCGTCGAACTCGAGAGCGACGTCCGCGGCGATCCCGAGCTGCTCAAGCCGCAGCTCGACGGCGAGGAATGGCGCCTGCTCTGTCGCTACGGGCAGCGAGGTGGCAATCATACGGTCCTCGACCCGTCGGCCAGCGGGCTCGTCAGCCTCTCCTCCCGCGGCCTCAGCAACAACGAGATCAATCGCTGCCTGGCCCGGATGCGCGACATCGTGCGGATGGCGAATCGCCGCTACAAGCTCGGCATCGATGACCCTACACAGGGCTGCTCGCTCCCACGAGGCGATCCGAGCCGCGAATGGTTGCACCCGGTCCAGATGCAGGCGCTGCTCGACGCGGCG
>JBEKRJ010000471.1:0-4628 GCA_049518835.1 Solirubrobacteraceae bacterium | reverse complement strand
CTGGGTATGCCCGCCAGCACGCGATCGGCGCCCGCGGTGATCGTCGCGCACACGGCCGACCTCGACGCCGCGACCCTACGCGCCGCGCGGACGCTGCTCGAGGTGGTGTTCGGCGCTTCGATGACCGCGCAGGCCTGGGACCATGCGCTGGGCGGCATCCACGCGCTCGTGTGGGAGGGGCCCGAGCTGGTCGGCCACGCGTCCGTGATCCAACGACGCTTGCTCCATCGCGGTCGTGCGCTGCGCGCGGGCTATGTCGAAGCAGTCGCGGTGCGACCGGACCGGCGCAGGCAAGGATACGCCGCGGCGATGATGGAGCAGGTCGAGCGCGTGGTCCGCGGCGCGTACGAGCTCGGCGCGCTCGGGGCCAGCGAGCTCGGCGCCGGATTGTATGCCGCTCGCGGGTGGCGCGCGTGGGCGGGGCGCACCTGGGGATTGACCCCATCCGGCCCGGTCCGCACCGCCGACGGGGACGGGGACGTGTACGTGCTCGAGACCGGGGTCAGGCTCGACCTCACGGGCGACCTGACCTGCGACTGGCGCGAGGGGGAGCTGTGGTGACGCTGCCGCCGGCTTATCGGCGACGCTGCGGCACGCGCGAAAACGCGTGCTCGCGGGGCGCGGCGATCGCACCGCGAGCCTTCTCGGCCTCCGCCAGTTGCTGCTGGGCCGCCTCGAGCTCTGCTTGCAGCTCGGCGTACAGCTGCAGCTCCTTCTGCAGCGCGATGTGCGCCCGGTCGCGCTCGAGCTCGGCCGCCTGGCGGGCGCCGAACTGCAGCTCGCGCTCGAGCTCAGCGCGCGCGGCCCGAGCCTGTTGCTCGGCGCGGTCGGCGCGGTTGACAGCGTCCTGAGCGCGCTTCTGCGCCCGGTCGGCGAGCCGCTGCGCGCCCACGGCCTGCGCTTGGGCGTGCTCGCGCTGCTCGATTGCGCCCGCGGCCGCTCGCTCGGCTGCTTCACGCGCCGCCTCGCTGGCGCTCGCCCGCTCACGCGCCAGCTCGCATTCGCGCAGCGCGTCGCCCGCGCTCGCGATCGCCTCGTCGCGCTCGAGCTCGAGCTGTTGCGCGCGCGCCGCCGCCTGCTCGACCGCTTGCTGTGCCTCGTGTGCCGCGGCCTCGGCGTTGCTAGCGCGCTCGAGCGCCTCAGCCGCAGCACGCTCGAAGCGCTTGCGGTTGCGACCGAGGGTCATGAGCGGAATCGGGGCCCAGGGCACACAACCAAGAGCGTACCGACCGCTTCGGCGCCACCAACGGCAGCGACACGGCGTGTGGCGAGCGGCCTGGGCCGCTCCGTAGTTTTCACGGATCGAGGCAGCCGAGTCCTGCGCCGATGGAGCTACTGTCCCCCAACTCCGCGTGGTCCGTGGCGGCTCATTTGCCAGCCCGGCACCCAACGTTCATGCGCCCGTACATCAAGCTCCTCTCCCACAGGCCTGCTCGGCGTTACTTTGCGGCGTTCACCCAGTCGTCGGTCGGCACTGGACTCGGGTATCTCGCGCTGTTGTTGCTCGCCTACCAGCGGCTTCACTCCGCGCTGACGGTCAGCGGCGTGCTCGTCGCCGACTATCTGCCCTCGATGGTGCTCGGCGCGGTGCTCGGCGTCGCCGTGGACCGCCTGTCACGGCGCCAGTGCGCGGCGCTGGGCGACGTGATCGCGGCGGCGGCGTTCGTCGGCCTTGCGTTCGCACGCAGCTTGCCGGCCGTATTCAGCTTGGCGCTGCTGGCGGGCGTCGGGACGGCGCTGAACGGACCGTCGGTGATGGCGGCGATGCCCTCGCTGGTGCGAGCCGACGACATGCCGGCCGCGACGGCGCTCTACAACGCGATTGAGAAGGCCGGGTTCGTGCTCGGCCCGCTGATTGGCTCGCTGCTGCTGGTCGTCGGCGGGATTCCGCTGCTGATGGTGCTCAACGGGATCAGCTTCTTGCTGTCGGCGGCGGTCGTTTGGACGATCCCGTTCGGCCACGCGCCCGACCGGCGTGCGGTCCCCCGGTCGCTGTACGCGGACGCTCGCGCCGGCTTCGCGGCGCTCAGGTCGCTGCCGTCCGTGACCGCGCTCGTGCTCGCCAGCGGCGTCGTCGCGGTGTGCTTCGCGGCGTTTGCAATGTGCGAGGTCGTGTTCGCAACAGATGTCTTTCACCTCTCCGGACCCGGATTTGCGGCCCTGTGCGCGGTCATGAGCGTGACGATGACGCTCGGCTCGCTGTCGGGCGCCGCCAGTCACGGCTCCCGAACCGCCCGCGCGCGTTACTTCCAGGGGATGGCCGCGCTCGGGATCGGACTGGCGCTGATTGCTGTGGCGCCGTCGCTCTGGGTCGTGCTCGCGGGCTACCTGATCGCCGGCTATGGCAACGGCCGAGAGTCGGTTCACGACCGGCTGCTCGTCACCGAGCTGGTCCCCGACGAGCTGCGCGGCAGGGTGTTCTCGTTGCGAAGCTCGGTCCTCTCGTGGGGAGCCGCGAGCGCGATCGCAGCCGGCGGTGCGCTCGTCGCGGTCGTTGGTCCGCGCGGGCTGATCGGCGTGGCAGCGATCGGCGTGCTGATCACGTGGGCGCTCGCGCACTCGCGAGTACGCGTGATCGGTTCGATATCGCCGGCGTACTGACGCGCCGCTGAGACGCCGTCAGCGCTGCGCGCCACTGCGGTGGCGGGGCAAACCGGACCTGGTAGCCTGCAGCGGCCAGGGACAGCCCCGGTCGGCTCGCGCAGCCGCGCCGGCGGCGCGGGCGCGCTCGAGATCAAATGAATCGCCTCGATGCCGGGTCTGCCGGACATCTGCGACGGGTGTCGCGCGTCGGTGTCGGGGCCAACCATCGAAGGAGATACATGCCCTTCAAGTTGAAGTCAGCGGCCGTGGCCGCTGCGACGGCCCTCGCGGGCCTTGTCCTTGTCGCGCCGGCGATCGCGGCGATCCCGACGCCGCTCGGCTCGATGCCGACGGGTACCGCGACCGTCCATCGCACGCACGGCGGCGAGCTCGTGATCGGCCTCCAGGCGCTCGGCCTGACGCCCGGCGGCGCGCACGAGGTCGATCTGTCGACCGGCTTGTGCAGCGCGGGCGCCGGCGGCTCGGCGGTGCACGTCGTGAAGGCCGACGCCAGCGGACAGCTGCGAGCCAGCTTCAAGGTGTCCAAGCGCAAGTCGCTGAAGGCGGAGTCGATCGCGCTGCTGCTCGGCACGGCGCGCTCGAGTGGTGGCGGCGTGAGCCCTGACCGCACGATCGCGTGCGTCAACATCCCGCAGTCGCTGAAGGGCTCCGCGCAGCTTGCGCTCAAGTCCAAGCTCGGTTTCGCGACGGCGCTGGACGGCAGCTATGTGATCACCTACGACGCGATCGCACAGACCCTCACCGTCGACGTCAGCGCACGCGGGTTCGTCCCCGGCAGCGTGCACGCCGCCCACATCCATCAGGGCAGCTGCCAGCAGCAAGGTCCCGTGATCTACATGCTGCCCGACTTCGTCGCCGACGCAAGCGGGGACATCCACGTGACGCGGACCGTGACCGGCGTGACGTCGCCGCCTCCCGCCAGCGGCTGGTATCTGAACATTCATCTCGGCGACAGCAACCAGATCCTGTCCAACGGCAACCCGACGCTGGCGTTCCAGCCGTTGCTGTGCGCCGACGTCGATGCGATCCAGACGGCCCCGAGCGCGATCGCGGTCGGCGCGGGCCCCGAGCATTTCCTGTCGGCGGGGCAGACCGCGGTCCTCGGCGTCGTCGGGCATTTCACGTTCAGCTCGACGTGCTCGAAGGACAGCACCGGGCAGAACCAGGTGACGTTCGACGTAACCGCGGACACGCCCGCGGACCTCGACGGTGCCGGTTTCGCCGCCGCCGGGATCAAGGTCAACGTCAACACCGACAGCGACGCGCTCAACAACGGGCACCCGCCGCTGGCCCCCGGCACTTTCGCCCAGGTGGGGAGCGCCAGCAGCTCGACCGAGATCGCCCCGGACGGCCAGGAGGTCGACGTGTTCTACAACGACGGCGTCAACTGGCCGGCAGCGGCGGGCACGTCCGCCCACGACTGCTTTGCGGGCTACTCGGGGCTCGCAACCGGCCTGCCGTCGTAGCGCCAAGCGCACGCTGCGGCCGCCGCGCACAGCAGTGCGGTGGCTGCGCCTGACCGCCGCGTATGCTTCCCGAATGCGAGGCCAGCCCGCGGCCGTCACTCGCGTCGCTGCGATCAGCTTCGTCCTGTCTGTCGTCGCGGCGCTCGCGTACTGCTGGCCGGCTGCGACCGCGCTCGCCGCGGGCGGGGGTGCGCCGGCGCCGAAGCTGGGCGTCAGCATCGTCGTGCAGCGGCTCGGCGGCACCGTGCTGGTGACCGTACCCGGACGGCGGCCGTCGCCGCTGCTCGCCCAGCGTCGCGCGGTTCCGGTTGGCTCGACCGTCGATACGACACGAGGACAGGTGAAGCTCGTGACCGCGGGGGTCGCGCGGGCGTCGACGCAGTTTGGCGTCTTCGGCGGGGGCGCGTTCGTCGTCGCTCAGCAACGATCCTCGGCGCTGACACTCCTGACGCTGGTGGGCGGGCGCCCGCAGCGGCAGGTGTGTGCCGCCGCCGCGCGGGCGGCGAGCGTCAGTTCAACCGTGCTGCGGCTGTTGCGCGCGAGGGCTCACGGGATGTT
>JBEKRJ010000470.1:0-4632 GCA_049518835.1 Solirubrobacteraceae bacterium | reverse complement strand
GGATCTTCGGACTGCCACTCGTCGGGATCGTCCCCGAGAGCTCCGTCCGTGGGGGGGGGCGCAGCGCGCGCGTGCCTCGGCGCAATTCCTCAGCCGTCGCCGTGGCCGACAGCTTTCGGTTCATTCGCGCACGCCTACGATACTTCAACATCGACCGGGACTTGCGAGCTCTGGCCGTCGTCTCCGCTCTACCGGGCGACGGGAAGACGACGATCACGCACTGGCTCGCTGATGCGACGGCCGCGACCGGGGCGCACGTGCTTGTGATCGAGTCAGATCTCAGGCGTCCGACGCTTGCGGAGAAGCTCGGCGTCAAGAGCGGTCCAGGGCTAGCCGACGTGCTGATCGCTACACGCCGCCTCGAGGACGTGGCGCAGCGCGTCCCGCTTGCCACGCTCGACTCCGAGGAGGCGTCGGAGCGCGGTTTCGATGTCATCGTCGCTGGTGCGCTGCCGCCGAACCCGGCTGAAATGCTCGAGAGCCACGCCATGACGATGCTGCTCGATCAAGCGCGCGAAGCATACGATCTCGTGCTGCTCGACACGACCCCTCTTGGGCTCTCCGACGCTCTGCCGCTACTGCGCAGGGTCGACGGGATCACCGTCGTCGCGAGCGTCGGCCGAAGCCGCCGTGACGTCTCGAACCGGGTCCGCGCGACGTTGACGTCGCTCGACGCCCCGTTGCTCGGAGTGATTGCCAACCGTGTCAGGGTCCGCAGCCACACGTTGTACGGTTACGGATACGGTTATCGCCACCGTGCCGGTCACGGTCCCGCAAGCCCCGCCGATGTCGCCGGCCGCACGAACGGAAGCGTGCCTGCCGGCCCGGTTGCCGCGGAGGGCGTGGAGCTTCCGACCTGAGCTGGGTCAGAGGCTCACTGACTTGCCGTGCTCTTGGCCGTCAGACCAAGCGCAATGACGATCGCAATCGCGACGAGAGCCCGGATGTTCGTGCCCCTTTGCACTCGTCGTAAGCAGGAGCACCGTCACGACGCCGCAGATCAGGGGGCGCCGATCCTGACCGCCTGGACCGTGAGCTTGTTGCCGATGCACCCGGCAAGAGCGTTGAAGGCTCGCACTGCTACCTTCGTCGCCGCGAATGTGGGTCCAGCCGACAGCGCGGCGATCACGCGGCCAGGCTCATGGCGGTGATACATCGCGTACCGCTGGGCACGGGTGATGACGAATCCGTCCTCGCGCAGAACAGCGACGACCTCGGCGGGCGTCAGACGCGCGACTCGATTGCCGGCGTCTTCGAACTCGCGTGCAAGACCGAGCGCAACGGCGACCGCGGTCACGGCGGCGCGCGCCGGCTCGCTGATCGAGACCGCGCAGCGCGACACGCGCGCCATCTCGCGCACTCCCGCGAGCGGATCTGGCAGGTGGTGAAGCCCATCGTGCACGAACACGAAATCCACCGCCTGATCGCCGAACGGCAGCCGCTCGGCCTCGGCGACGATCGGCGTGATCGCCAGGCCGTAGCGCGCGGCCCGCTCGGTCGCTCGACCCGCCGCGCCGAGCGAGATGTCGGAGCAGATCACGGTCGCACCGCTCCGGGCCAGGAACTCCGCGTCCATGCCCGAGCCCCCGCACACGGTTAGGGCCATCGACCCCCCGACCCACGACGACAGCGTGCTCACGCTTCGAGCAAACTTGTTGCGGTAATACCACTCATACAGCGCCGGAGTCCCGTGCGGTCGGGTGATCTCGAACTCGTCGTCGGTCTGCTCGTCGAACCAGACCGCCTGCCTCAGCTTGTGGCCTTCCGCCTCGCCGGCTGTCAGGACCGCCACGCCGTCGATGATCGGGAAGCGCCGGGCGCACCGCCGGCAAGCGAGCGCACCGTGCGCCTGTTCGAGCTCATGCCGGCAGACTGGGCATGAGAACACTGGCAATCCGCGCGGATTGTTGCCGGCGCCCGCGACGATCCCGCACACGACTGCCGCCTCGGCTATACGGTTGTCGGCGCCATCGCTTCGAGCCGCGCGCGCACCTGGTCCTCGATCCACTCATAGGTGTGAGCGAGACCCTCCTCCAGTGCAACACACGGCTCCCAGCCGAGTACCCCTCGCAGCAGCGTGTTGTCGGAGTTCCTGCCGCGAACGCCTTGCGGTCCTGCAACGTGGCGCTTGACGATCTCGATCCCGGCAATCGCGGCGATCATGTCGGCGAGCTCGTCGATCGTCACCATCCGATCCTGGCCGATGTTCAGCGGCTTTCGGTAGTCCGAGCGCATCAGCCGGTAGAGGCCGGTGACGCAGTCGTCGACGTAACAGAACGAACGGGTCTGCCGACCATCGCCCCAGATCTCGATCTCGCGCCGTCCGGTGAGCTTCGCGACCGCGATCTTGCGACACAGCGCCGCCGGAGCTTTCTCGCGGCCGCCGTCCCACGATCCGAACGGTCCGAAGATGTTATGAAACCGCGCGATCCGGATCTCCAGGCCATAGTCTTCCTGAAAGTATTGACATAAGCGTTCGGTGATCAGCTTCTCCCACCCGTAGCCGTCCTGCGGCTGAGCGGGATAGGCGTCACTCTCCTTCAGCGGGGCGCCGTCAGGCGAGAGCTGACGGTACTCGGGGTACACGCATGCCGAGGACGCGTACAGATACCGGCTCACCCCCTGCTCGTGCGCGGCCTCGATCGTGTTGACGTCCAAGCGGAAGTTGTTGCGAAGGATCGCAGCGTTGTTGGCGGCAATGTATCCCATCCCACCCATGTCCGCCGCGAGCGCGTAGACCTCATCGATCCCCTCCGTCGCAAACCGGCAATTCTCGGGCGCGCGCAGGTCGAGGACCGCGAACTCGTCGGCCTCACTGGGCGCCAATTCCGGCTGCTTCACATCCACCCCACGGATCCAGTGATTGCTTTCCGCGAGGAACGACACCAGGTGGTGGCCGATGAACCCGGCTGCACCGGTCACCAGCACTCGCTTAGCTTTCATTATTGTTGCGCGCTCTCCGCTCCGTGCCACGATTGAACGAACGCAGAACGCGCTCCACCCCACCTCCCGCGCCGCCGTATACCGGAAAGTCGACAGTCACGACGACGTCTCTGGCCCGCGGGTTGCCAAGTTTCCAAGCGCACGTAACGAATCGCGACGGTGAGCCATGCCTCCACTTCCGTTTAACTCCCGCGGGTTGGACAGCACCACCAGCGGCCCAATGCCGCAGCCCAGCCTGGACTGCGCTTGATGGACGGCCGGTAGGTTCCTCTTTCACATATTGACCTTCCGGACGCCGAAACTACTCTTGTGGGCCGGTGTTGTCAACCCACGCGGCGATGGCGTTCAGCCGCGATCCCGTGGAGCATTGTCGGAAGCTGTCGGCGCTCAGATGTGACTAGTAGTATGTGACTAGTAAGTATGGGTAGTGTCGGACAACGTTTTTCAGTTCCAACCTCTCCGCTCGTCTCAGCGGAGCGACCATTTCCCGCACAGTGTCTCCGTACCTGTAAACTCGCTCGCAACCGGACCGGGAGAGGCGCCGGAGGTGACGGGCCGACAATCCGACTTCACGCGGGTGTACGATGACCATGTGTGGCGCGTCTACGGCTTCATCGCCCACCGCCTGCGTGACCGAGACGTGGCCGAAGACCTCACGCAAGCGACGTTCGAACGCGCGCTGCGCGCCTGGAGCCGGTTCGATCCGCGCCGCGCCTCGGAGCAGACATGGCTGCTGGCGATTGCGCGCAACCTGATGATCGACTACTACCGGCGCGACAGGTCGGCGATGTTCGAGCCGATCGATGAGCGTTTGGAGCCGTCCGTTGCGGGCCCGGAGGAGGCGCTGACCAGCTCACCGGAGCTGATCGATGCGCTCGCGCAGCTTTCCGAGCGTGACCGTGAGATCTTGGCGCTGCGATTCGGCGGCGATCTCAGCGGGCCGGAGATCGCCACGCTGATGGGACTCAGTCTCGCCAACGTGCAGCAGATCCTTTCGCGATCGCTGCGCAAGCTGCGGGGGCTGCTCGAGCGACGCGCGCTTGCGCCGCAGGTCGGCATCGGTCAATCCGTAGCGGGCGATGCCCATCCCTACAGCGCACCGACGCCGACTAGCGTGCCTAGCGCGAGCAACAGCCCGCCGCCACCGATGCAGGAAGCTGCGATCAGTCGCAGCCGCGCCGGGCGCGGCCCGTAGCCCGGGTCCTGCGCCGCGAGGCGGTGTCTGAGCGCACCCCGAAAGGCCGCCGCTGGAACGGGACGGGCCGCGCTGAGGTGGTCGGCCAGCCGCGCGTCGCGCTCGAGCGCGGCGGCATCGTCGAGTCGCTCGGTCATCGCTGGAACAGAGGCGATCGCGGATTCAGCGAGCGGGCGCGGCGATAGGCGCTCAGCGACGCCGCCGGGTGGCCAGTCTCGGCCTCCAAGCGCGATCGGACGAGCCAGACGCTCCAGTTCGCGGGCTCGTCGAGGGTCGCGCGGCGGGCCGCCAGCACCGCGTCGCGAAAGTCGCCTTGGGCCTCGAGCACGAGCGCGAGCTGTAGCTGCGGCGAGGCGGCACTGGGCTCCAGGCGTGCCGCCGTGCGCGCGTCGGCGAGCGCCGCCGCCGGATCGCCGCTCGAGGCGGCAGCTTGACTCGCACGCACGGCGCTGGCCGTCGCGAGCGGCATGGCGATCGCCAGCAGGCAAGCCACC
>JBEKRJ010000469.1:0-4638 GCA_049518835.1 Solirubrobacteraceae bacterium | reverse complement strand
GAGAGCGTCGGGCGGAACTTGCTCCGTACGTTCGGGTCACCCACCTCACGCTGATCCGTAGCGTGCGCGAGAGACGCGTCCTAAAGGAGGTAGTCACGCCGGTCGTCCGCCACCGTCGCGGGAGGAGCCCGGAGCTCGCCGGCGTCCATGAGCGCCGAGATGTAGGGTTTCGATGTCGTGGAGCACGTTTCGCTCACCAGCTCGGACGGCGTTGCCCTGTTGGCGATCGACCGGCCGCCGGCGAACGCGATGGATCTCGGGTTGCTGAGCTCGATAGTCGCGGCAGTCGAGCGCATCGCCGCCGATCCGCCACGAGCGCTCGTGTTAGCCGGACGCTAGCAGGCTGTCGCAAAATCCTTGCTCGGATGATTTGCCGGATTCTGGAAATCATTGTCAGATCCAGCTGGACCTGTTTTCGGTGCAAGGCTCCACGGCCATTTTGCGACAGCCGGCTAGAGGGCTTCTTTTCCGGCGGTGTCGATCTCAAGACGGTCCCGTCATACGCACGCGCCGAGCAGCGCGCCAGATGGTCGCGGCGATCAACGCGATGGCGATTGGCGCGTACGGGCTCGGGTGCCCCGTTGTCGGCGCGATCACGGGTCACGCGATCGCTGGCGGCCTGGTGCTAGCGCCGTGTACCGATATGCGGGTCGCGTCGACCGCGGGGCGGTATGGCCTGACCGAGGCCAAGGTCGGGGTCGCCTACCCGCAGGCAGCGATCGCGGTTACGCGTGCAGAGCTCGCGCCGCACGCCGCGAGAGCGCTCGCGCTCGGTAGTCGGCTAATCGACGCAGTCGAATGCCGACGCCTGGGCGTATTCGACGAGTTGCTGGAGCCCGAGGCCGTGCTGCCGCGC
The DNA here is from genome assembly GCA_049518835.1 of Solirubrobacteraceae bacterium. Classification (GTDB taxonomy): domain Bacteria; phylum Actinomycetota; class Thermoleophilia; order Solirubrobacterales; family Solirubrobacteraceae; genus Palsa-465. The sequence goes on along the minus strand of JBEKRJ010000469.1, from coordinate 3,782 downwards.
GCAACCGAGCTTGCGCGCGAGTTAGCGGCGTTTCCGGGCGACGCCTATCAACGGACCAAGCGCGACCTTCGAGGCCGGGCGCTCGAGCGGATGCGCGTCGCGGCCGCAGACGATCCGCTGCTGGCGCACTGGATCACCTGACAGCTTCGACCGGCCGGCGCGGCGGGCGGTGCACGCAACGCTAACCGAGAGGACCCAAGGAGCCGGGCTGAGACGGACATCGAGCTTGAGGCCGCTGCACGCCTGGGCGACGGTCAGCACCTCAGCGTGTAGGCGGCGGGCGGCAGCGAGGCAAGCGCGCTCAGCCAGCGAGCGTCCCGCCGAGCTTGCCGGCGGGCGTAGGCGAGCAACTTCAGTCGCGTCGGCGCCCGTGAACGGCTCGACCGTGACCGCCCCGTCCAGCAGGCCACGCCCGGTCGGCTCTGAGACCAGGTCCTCGGGATCATTACCGCGGGTAGCAAGCGTACTCAGCGCTTCGGCAAGGTTGACGGCGGAAATGCTTGCGCCGCCGGCGATCGCGTCTGATACTGACGTCAGCGCCTGTCTCATTGCCGAGGTAGGCGAGCGACGCCGAGGCGTCGAGTACGAGCTGGGCGGTCGCCTCGGACACACCTACTCCTCACGTTCTGCCTGCGTACGGCGCTCGGCGAGCAGCTCATCGACGACCGAGCCGCTCCCGGCGGGGTCCGCGAACAGGCCGCGGCTCTCGTCGGCCACCGCCCGGCACGGGCGCAGCCGTACCGAGCCGTCGTCCTCGATGCTCAAGAGCATGCGCTGGCAGTCGCCGGGAGTCACGTCCGCCGCCTGCGCTATCAAGTCCGCTCATGATTGACGAGCCCACCAGCGACCGCGTCCGCCAGCTCCGCGCTCGCGGACTCTCGCCCGAAGAGATCGCGCGCACTTTCGGGATCAGACTCGCCGAGGCCTCCAGCCTCGTCCGCAAGCTCGCCGCCCAACACGCTCTCATCGACGGCGACGCCGGGCATATCGACTGCCTGCTCGACGCCGGCTTAGCCATCAATGGGCATCCGGATATGACACGACCGAGGCGACGACGAGTTCGCCGGTGGGCTCGTCACCGCGGTAGTCGCCCAACGACGCCGTCACCGCCGCGGCGTAACCGTCTGCGTCTACTCGTGGACGTCTGGTGCCTCGGGGCCAAAAACGCGTTGGGGCCAAGAACGAGCGACGAGCAAGCGCTGCGCCAGCGCACCCACGAGCTCTTCAGCAGCTACCGGTGCCCGCCCATCACAGCCCCGATCGGGCTAGCCCGCGACCTCGTCCTCGGCGTCGCCCAATACAGCCCGGAAGCTCGGATTCGACACCCATCCCGACTTCCAGCAAGCAAGCGCCCACCTCGGCGCATGGGCTGGCCCAAGTGCCATCACCTTCGGCCGCAACGGCAAACTGACCCACATCTCCGCCCCAACGACAACCCCGACCGCATCCTTCACACCTCACAACGCACCGTCGGCCGCAAAGACATCAACTACAAAATCGGCCTCGACCTCGGCGGCCTACCACTCACCGGCTGACAGTCCAGATACCAGTCACCGGCCACCGACCCTGATCACCACGCCGTCAGGCATCTCGATCATGTTGATCGCCGCTTCGATGCGTGGTAGTGGCCTGCCCTCGCTGCGCAATAGCTCAGCATGCCGTTAGCCTGTAAGACGACACAGCTCGTGTTGCCATTGACCTAGCAGGCTGCCACGCGTCAGCAAAGCACTGGCTCAACAAGCGTTCTGAGACCGAATCACTTCACCAGCGAGGGAAGGAACCTCTTGACCAAGCGCCTCCGGAGACTCTTCACGTCGTTGCTGAACCGCGCTCGCGCCGTGGTCTTTCTTCGGCTCGAGCCAGTCACCCCCAGGGCGGACGTCGAGTTCCTCGGGACTCATTACGGCGGCTGGCCGGTGGTCGTGCACCCGAGCGCTCAAAGCGGAGTGTGCTACTCCGGGGGCATCGGTGAGGACGCCTCATTCGATCGGGCCTTGATCGCGCGGACTGGGTGCACGGTGCACGCGTTTGACCCGGTCCCGCGGGTCGCCGAATATGCTGCGCGCGAGCTTGCCGATCAGCCGAACTTCGTCTTTCATCCGGTCGGCCTGTGGTCGACTGACACAGAGATGACTTTCTTCGGTCCAGAACTTGATGGTTGGGTGTCGCACTCGGCGGTCGACTTCCGTCACACCCCGGCTGTCTTCACGGCGGTCGTGCGATCGGTCCCATCGCTTATGCGCGAACTCGGGGACGATAATCTGAACGTGCTCAAACTGTCCGTCGAGGGCGCACAGTTCGCGGTGCTCGACACTGTCCTTTCGGCGAGGGTCCCGGTCGACCAGATCCTCGTCGAATTCACGCCTCCGGTAGCCATTCGCAAAGTCCGCCAACAGTGCGCGAGGCTGCGCGCCGCGGGCTACGACCTGGTCGCCGCGCCGCTCCGGGCCTGGGATTGGAAGTGTGCGTTCGTGCGTCGGGATCTCCCGATCGACTCGCAGCGATGACAGCGCGTCCGCGATTCAGCTGCCCCGATTGCGCTGCAGGATTTCCTCGGCCCCTGACCGGTTCACTGCCAAAGCTGCGATCCACAGGATATCCGCCGTCGCCGGACCAAACGACCGTGGTCATGGCCTGCGCCGGGATCGTGTGGCTGAAGCAACTGCCGTCCGACTGCACCGCGAAGGAGATTGGTTCGCTCGAGTTGTTGTAGGTGACGAGCACCTTCGAGCCATCGGGATTGAGGAAGGCCACGTCGTCGAGACCGCTGCTGACCGCCTCCCAGGTGGAGCCCGTTGGTGGAGTAGGTGACAAAACTCGGCGAGTCGGCCCGCCAGGCGCCCGGCATCTCGGGGGAGCATTCGTCGACGATCTGATCGAGCCCGGGGTTGGTCAGCTGGATCTGGCTCATCGCAGTCGGCGAGCCGAAATAGCAGTGCCAGGAGATCCCGGCCAGGCCCGGATCGGCATTGGGGTCCGAAGCGCGCGGGCTGGCGTAGGCGGCGTATTGGTCCCAGCTCAGGTCGTTGCCGTAGGTCTTCGCGTGCAGCCCGGCCTGGCCCAGGGCGGGCGCAAGGTCGTTTGCGATGAACGTGAGCAGGCGCTCGCTGGCGTCGGCGTTGCCCAAGGCGTTGTTGCTCTTCATCCACGCGGGAGGGCTCCACGGGTTTGCCAGGATCTCGTGGTCCGGCTTGGTCTGGAGCACTTGCTGGAGTGTGGGGATGATGTACGTGGTGTCCTGGGCGGTCGAGAAGTCGTTGAGGTCGGAGTCGGTGCCGCCCGTCGGATTGTCGTGGTAGCTGTAGGCCGGGCCCGCGGTCATCGCGCCGGTGGCGCCGGACTCCGATGCAGATTGATCGCCGGCGCGGGCAGCCCGCTTCCCGAGCTCGACTGACCGAACAGATCCTGCATCAGCGCGCCCCGATCAGCGGCGGGCAGGCCGTTGATCACGTCGGCCGAGACGGCGACGACCGGCCCCACGCGACCGGCTGGCCCAGCAGACGGTCACCACCGGCAGCTGACCACGCCGACTTCGTAGCGACCGGCTAGCCGAACCGTATGAACGCAAATATGCGCGGATTCCCCGATGCGCGGGGAGCGACGCCGACCGACGTTGTCGACGAAGGCGGTGGCTTTACCCCCACGCGGGTACCGATCATGACGCGAGCTGGCAACGGCGCGACCGTCAGTGGTGCTCAATACAAGGACTCGCGCTACTCTCTGGCTAGATTCGCCACCTGGGCGAACACCGGCTCCACTGGCTGAGCGACGGTCTCGAGGCC
>JBEKRJ010000468.1:0-4644 GCA_049518835.1 Solirubrobacteraceae bacterium | reverse complement strand
CGCGGTCGCGTCGCTGGGAGCGGCGGTCGCGTTCATCGACGCGACGATCGTCAACATCGCGTTTCCCGACATCGCGCGCTCGTTCCCGGGAACGTCGATCTCGGCGCTGTCGTGGATCCTCAACGCCTACAACATCGTGTTCGCGGCGTTCCTCGTCGCCGCTGGGCGGATCGCCGATCTGGTCGGCCGCCGGCGACTGTTCGTGCTCGGCATGACCGTGTTCATCGTCGCCTCGCTGGCGTGCGCGCTGGCACAGTCGCCGGAGCTGTTGATCGCGTGCCGAGCGGTGCAGGCAATGGGAGCCGCGCTGCTCGTGCCCGCGTCGCTGGCGCTCGTGCTGCATGCTTATCCGCGCGAGCAACGCTCGCACGGGGTCGCGTTGCTGTCGGCTGTCGCTGCCGTCGCAGCCGGGCTGGGACCGTCGCTCGGCGGGTTGCTCGTGGCGGCGGCAGGCTGGCGGATGGTGTTCCTGGTCAATGTTCCGATCGGCCTGACGGCGATCGTGCTCGCGCACCGGTACCTGGTCGAGAGCGTCACGCCCGGGAGCCGGCGGATGCCGGATCTCGCCGGCGCGCTGCTGTTCGCGCTCGCGATCGCTGCGCTCGTGCTCGGCATCGTCCAGGGTCAAGGCTGGGGCTGGGCAAGCACGCCAATCATCGCTGCGCTCGCGCTCGCGGTCGCGCTCGGCGCGATCGTCATCCGTCGCTGCCGCTCTCATCCGGCCGCTGTCGTCGATCTCGGCGTGCTGCGGATCCGGGCCTTCAGCGCCGCGAACGCGATCACGATCATCACCGCGGCCGGCTACTACGGCTACACGCTCGCCAACGTGTTGTTCCTGACGGCGGTGTGGCACTACTCGGTGCTGAAGGCAGGGCTGGCGCTCACTCCGGGGCCGTTCGTCGCCGCGGCGGTCGCGGGTCCCAGCAGCAGGCTGATCGGGCGAGTGGGCTACCGGCCCGTGCTGGCCGTTGGCGGACTGCTCTGGAGCGGCGCGGTGATCTGGTTGATCGCGCGGGTCGGGATCGCCCCGGCCTACCTGAGCCGATGGCTGCCGGCGACGGTCCTGCTCGGGCTTGGCGCCGGCACTCTGTTCCCGAACGTCAGCGGCGCGGCGATCGTGTCGGCGCCCGGCGACGGCTTTGCGACCGCGAGCGCACTGAACTCGGTCGCGCGCCAGGTCGGCGCCTCACTCGGCGTGGCGCTGGTCGTCGCAGTGATCGGCACCCCGTCGCCGGTGCACGCGCTCGCGGCGTTCGATCGCGCCTGGACGCTCGCGGCCGCGTTCCTACTGGTGGCCGGCCTCGGCTCGCTGATCGTCGAAATCCCGCCCAAACGCTCACCCGGCCTGCTGGCCACGCCGGCGCCGGTCCACCCTCGACCCTGGTGGGCCGGCGTCAGACGGCCGCGACTTCTTCCTCTTCGGCGACCCTGAACGACGAGCCGCAGCCGCAAGCCGCGATCACGTTCGGGTTGTCGACCTTGAAGCCCGCGCCCTGGAGGCCCTCCACGAAGTCGATCGTCGAGCCGTGCACGTAGGGCAGGCTGGGGCGATCGACGAGCAGCCGGATGCCCTTGTCCTCGAACACGCTGTCTCCGTCTCGCTGCTCGTCGAACGCGAGCGCATACTGGAAGCCAGAGCAACCGCCACCGCGCACGCCAACACGCAACCCTGCCGTGCCCCCTACGGCCGCCTGCGCGGCAAGGAACTCGCGGACCTTCTCGGCACCTTTGTCTGTCAGAGTGATCATGCTTCAGCAAGTATAGCGACGGCCCGTCGCTAATCTTGATTCATGTCCGCTGCCACCCCCGAAGAGCTCAAGACCCGGATCGAGGCGGCGATCCCGGGCGCGACTGCGACCGTGACCGGGGACGGGCACCATTTCAGCGCGATCGTGTCGGCGGCAGCGTTTCGCGGCCTGAACCGCATCGCCCAGCATCGACTCGTCTACGACGTGTTCGGGTCAGAGGTCGGCGACCGCATCCACGCCCTGTCAATCCAGATCCAATCGGGAGACGAAGCATGACCGAGGAGAGCACCAACCCCATGCGCGACGCGATCCAGAGCGCGATCGACGAGAACCCCGTGATCCTGTTCATGAAGGGCAACCCCGACCAGCCGATGTGCGGCTTCTCGGCGCGCACGGTGGCGATCCTGCATTCGCTCGAGCAGCCGTTCGCGGCCGTCGACGTGTTGCCGGATCCACGCATCCGCCAGGAGCTGTCGGCGCTGTCGAACTGGCCGACGATCCCGCAGCTGTTCATCAACGGCGAGCTCGTCGGCGGCTGCGACATCGTGACCGAGATGTACGAGACCGGCGAGCTCCAGGAGGCGCTCGGCCTCGACGGGGCTATCGCGGCGGCTGAGCCGGCAAGCGCCGAACCCGCGCCGGTGTCGATCGAGAACCGGCTGTAGCGCCCAACCGCCGCGAACGTGATCGGCCCCAGGTGCAAGCGCTGCGCTTCGCCGCGGGCACGCTGTTTGCGATCGATCAGACGCTGCTGCCGTTCAACGAGCGCGAGCTCGAGTTGCATACCGCCGCCGAGGTCGCGGACGCGATCCGACGGCTCGCGATCCGTGGCGCACCGCTGATCGGCGTCGCGGCGGCCTACGGGATCGCACTCGAGCTCGCTCGGTCCGAGTCGCTGGACGCGCTCGAGCGCTCCTGCGGGCTGCTGCGTGCCGCTCGGCCGACTGCCGTCAACCTCGCCTGGGCGGTCGATCGCGTGCGGACCGCCGCGCTCGCGGGGGATCCCGCGCAGCTGTCGGCGACAGCGCTTGCCCAGGCGCGCTCGATTCACGCCGAGGAAGAGGCGGCAAGCGCCGCGATCGCGCGCCACGGAGCCGATCTGCTCGTCGACGCACGCCGGATCCTGACGCACTGCAACACCGGCGCGCTGGCCGCTCCCGGCCGCGGCACAGCGCTGGCGGTGATTGCCGAACTGGCGCAGCGCGGGCGCCTCACGGGGGTGCTCGCCACCGAGTCCAGACCGCTGCTGCAAGGCGCGCGGCTGACCGTCTATGAGCTGTCGCGGCTGCAGATCCCGCACGAGCTGATCGTCGACTCGGCCGCGGCCGGGCTGATCGCAGCCGGCGCTGTGGACGCCGTGATCGTCGGCTGCGACCGCGTTGCCGCTAATGGCGACGTCGCCAACAAGGTCGGCACCTACGGCCTCGCGCTCGCGGCCGAGGCGGCAGGCATCCCGTTCCTCGTCGCCGGCCCAACCTCGACGATCGACCCCGACTGTCCCGACGGGCGACAAATCGAGATCGAGCAGCGCGACGGCGATGAGGTCCGCAGCGCCGGCGGCCATCTGACGACGCTCCCGGACGTGCGCTGCCGCAATCCGGCGTTCGATCTGACGCCGGCGACGCTCGTCACCGCGCTCGTCACCGAGCGCGGCGTCGCGCGGCCACCGACCGAGCGCACCGTCCGCGCGTTGCGCGGGCGGCATGCAACTGCGGTCTCACTGGGCGAGTAGACCGTTACAGACGCCGCAGGATGCCGCCGGCGACTCGCAGGGCCAACGGCTGGCGCGCGCCTGTCGGCGAGGCGCGATCACCGTCGCGCTCGCGGTACCAGGCGATCGTCGCCTCGATGCAGTCCTCATGCGGAGAGGTCCGCCAGCCGAGCTCCCACTTTGCCTTCGCGCTGACGAACGCCCAGTTCAGCGACGAGGCGCGGACCTCCTCGGGGGTTGGCAGCGCCAATCCCGGCACGCGGCGGGCGCCAGCGGCCAGGACCAGCGCGACGGTCACCGGCAGCTTGATCGCCGGAGGCTCGACGCCCGACAGCCGGCCGAGGTCCGCGAACAACCGCTGCAGGGTGAAATTCCGGTTGCCGAGGATGTAACGCTCGCCGATCCGGCCCAGCTCGTCGGCGAGCAGGTGACCGCGCGCAACGTCCTCGACGCCGACGATGTTGAGCGTGCCGTCGACATAGGCCGGGATCTGCCGGCGCAGGAACCTGCGCACGAGCACGGTCGACGACCGGCCCGGATCGCCGGCCCCGAGCACGTGGGCGGGATTGACGATCACGAGCGGCAGCCCCCGCGCCATCAGCCGCATCGCAGTCGCCTCCGCCTCGTGCTTGGAGTCCACATACGCAATCGCGTACTTGCCCGCGTCCCACAGCGAGGACTCGCTCGCCGTCGTTCCCGGCGGCGACGGCCCGATCGCCGCGACCGAGGAGGTGAGCACGACGCGCTCGACCTCGGCGCGCAACGCCTCTTCGAGCACAATCCGCGACCCCTCGACGTTGAGCGCGAATACTTGCTCGCGCGGGAGCACGAGGCTCGTCGTGCCGGCGATGTGGAACACCCGCTCGACTCCATCCATCGCGCGGCGGACCGCCCGGCGATCGATGACGTCGGCGCGCACCACCTCGACGTCAACGTCCGCCAGCACGCGCTCGCCAGCATCCGCGTGGACCGTCACTCGGATATCGTCGCCCCGCTGCGCAAGCAGGCGCACGACATGCGAACCGATAAACCCGGTCGCGCCGGTGACGAGCGTACGAGGCACCTGAGCGCCAGCAGTCTAAGCGGTCGTTGCGGTCGTCTGCCGAGATACGCAAGCGGGATTGGTCCGGCGCGGTGAGTCGGGGGGTGGCAGCGACCGTAAGGGCCCGCGGAGGAATTAGTGGG
>JBEKRJ010000467.1:0-4645 GCA_049518835.1 Solirubrobacteraceae bacterium | reverse complement strand
CTCGACGGCCATGATCGCCGACGCCTCGAGCAGGGCCTGCCGAAACGCGCCGTGCGAAGTGTCGCGGTCGCGCAACAGCGAGAGGCGATCGGCAAGCACGGCGTGCTCGACCGCGATCACCCGTTGGGCCATGGGGCGATGCTACCCCGCGGTGATCAAGGTAGCCGCGCGTTCGCCGATGCCGTGCGTGAACGTCGAGCTCAAGGCCCGCGACGGCGACCCCGACGCGACCGCGGCGCGGTGCCTGGCGCTCGGCGCCGAGGACCGCGGCGTGCGCCACCAGCGCGACACGTACTTCGCGGGGCGCCACGGGCGGCTGAAGCTGCGCGAGCAGCGCGCGGCCGCCAGCGAGCTGATTGCCTATCGCCGCCCCGACGCGACCGAGCCGGCGCAGAGCGCGTACGTGCGCGCCCCGGTCGGCGAGCCGGCGGCGTTGTGCGAGGCGCTCGACGCGGCGCTGGGGACCGTCGTGGTCGTCGTCAAGCGCCGGCGGCTGTTGATGTGGGACAACGTGCGGATCCACCTCGACGACGTCGACGAGCTGGGCACGTTCGTCGAGCTCGAGGTCCTGGTCGGCCCGAGTGCGGATGAGCTCGCCCGCGGGCACGAGCTGGTGGCGCAGCTGCGACGCGAGCTTGCGATCGACGATCGCGAGCTGGTGTCGGGCGGTTACGCTGACCTGCTGCTCGACGGCGTGCAGCAGCTGCTGCGGGCGGCGGATGCGGCGATGCGTAACGCGTACGCGCCGTACTCGCAGTTCAAGGTCGGCGCCGCCGTGCGCGCGCCCAGTGGCGCGATCTACGTGGGCGCGAACGTCGAGAACAGCGCGTATCCGCAGGGCCAGTGCGCGGAGGCCTCGGCGCTCGGCGCGCTCGTCGCGGCGGGGGAGTCGGCGATCACCGCGGTCGCGGTCGTCGCCGAGGCGGCCGAGCGGTGTCCGCCATGCGGGGGGTGCCGGCAGCGCCTCGCGGAGCTCGGGGCGGCGCAGACGCCCGTGCACCTGGGCCGGCCTGGAGGCGCACCGCAGACGGTGACACTCGAGCAGTTGCTGCCGATGTCGTTCGGGCGCGGCCAGCTGTTGTCTTGAGCGCCGCGGATGAGGCTCGGTGGAAGGTTGACGCGGCTGCGGCGGTGCTGGCGCGCCACGCCCCAACGCCAGTGCGGGTCGGCGTGGTGCTCGGGTCCGGGCTGGGAGCGGTAGCCGACGCGGTGCAGGAGGCGGTCGTCGTCGACTACACGCAGCTGCCGGGGTTTCCGCGTCTGGGGGTGGAGGGCCACGCTGGACAGGCCGTCCTCGGTCAGATCGCGGGCGTGCCGGTCGCCGTGCTGCGGGGAAGGGCGCACCTCTACGAGGGTGGCTGCGTGGATCACCTGCGGGTGCCGGTGCGCGCGCTCAAGGCGATCGGCGCCGAGCTCGTCGTGCTGACCAACGCGGCTGGATCGCTGCGCCCCGACGTTGGCCCCGGCTCGCTGATGGCGATCCGCGACCACATCAACCTCACCGGGGTCAACGTGCTCGCCGGGCCCAACGACCCGGCGCTCGGCCCCCGGTTCCCGGCGTTGCACGACGCCTACGACCAGGCCCTGTTGCGCGAGCTGCACGCGACCGCGTCGCAGCTGGGCATCGCGCTGGCGGACGGGGTCTACCTGGCCGTCAGCGGCCCGAGCTTCGAGACGGCCGCCGAGATCCGCGCATTTCGCGTGTTGGGCGCCGACGCGGTCGGCATGTCGACGGTGCACGAGACAATCGTCGCGCGCCACTGCGGCCTGCGGGTGCTCGCCGTTTCATCTGTCACGAACCTGGCCGAGGGTCTGAGCGATCAGCCGCTAAGCCATGAGCAGACGTTGGCTGGTGCGCAGCGGGCGGTGGTCGACCTGACGCGTCTGCTGCTGGGATTCGTTGCGCGGATCGGCGCCGATGCTGGTCGCTGAGCTGATCCGCCGCAAGCGCGACGGCCTCGAGCTGGCGGCCGCCGAGATCGGCGATCTCGTGGACTGCAGCGACGCCGGCCTCGCTGGTCCTGTGCTCGACAACACTCGACGGGTTTGGCCGTTACATCATCTGCGCCACCACGGTGTTAGTACCGGCGTGTACAGGCGGCGCTGAACCGTCCGGTGCGGGAAGGCTGGCGTGTCGTGGCGCCCCATGGTCATTGCTGGTCCGGGTCCGGGTCCGCGCCGTCGCCGGCAGGTTGCTCGGGCGCCGGCAGGAACACCATGTAGACAAGGCGCCGCCGGCGTCCGGCCGCAGGCGGATTCGCGAGGCGTGGGGCGAACACCGCGGAGAGGTCGCGCAGCAACTCGGCGAACTCGCCGCCGGTCAGCCACAGCGCCCCGACCTGATAGTCGGCGCCGTCACGGACGGGGTCGAGCGGCTCAGACGCGAGGTAGCGGTCGGCGTCGGCAAGCATCCCGGCGACATAGGCGATGAACGCCTGGCCGTGCTGTTCGGCGCTCATCGCGCGGACCTCCTCCGGTCCGATCCGCGCGGCGAACTGCCGCAGCATGTACGTGCGCTCGACTGCGCCACGGACGCGCCGCTCGGCAACAACCTGAAGCACGCCGGCCTTTGCGAGCAGCGCAACGTGGCGATAGAGACTGCCCGAGGGGACATCGTCGAGCTCGGCGGCGAGCTGGCCGGTGGTCAGCGCGCGGTCGCCGAGAAACGCCTTGACGATCCGCAGCCGCACTGGGTGCAGGAGGAGATCGGCGCTTGCCATCGCAGCAAAAACGTACCGCACCTTTGACGAGAGTGATAACGCTCGCAGAAATGGGGTATTGGCTGTGCGGCTGTGTCTGAGTTGGGCTCACCCCGCCGCTGCACTGCACGCTGCGGACCCGCGAGCGGGCCGATCGGCGTGTAGCCGGCGGGCTTCGGTGAGAATTCGGCGCCGATGGCACTCACGTACAAGGACTACTACGAGGTTCTCGGGGTTCCTCGGGACGCAGGCAAGGACGAGATCCGCCGGGCGTACCGGAAGTTGGCGCGCACGTTTCACCCCGACCTCAATCAAGACGGCGATGCGGAGGAGCGCTTCAAGGAGATCGGCGAGGCATACGAGGTGCTCTCCGATCCCGACAAGCGCGAGCGCTATGACCGTCTCGGCGCGCAATGGCAAGGGCGGGACGATTCGTCTGGCGGCGGCGGCTTCGAGGACTTCGTCGAACGGCAAGGTTTCGGCGGCGATACGCGCGTCGAGTTCGGCGAGGGCGCCTTCTCTGAGTTCTTCGAGCGCCTGTTCGGGGAGGGCGCGGCGCCTGCGAGCTCGGGCCCGCTGCGCGGCCGCGATCGCGAGGCGGTGCTCGAGCTTTCGCTCGAGGATGCGGTTGCCGGCGGCCGGCGGCGGCTGTCGCTCGAGGACGGGAGCAGCCTCGAGGTCAACATCCCCGCGGGCGTCCGCGACGGCCAGCTCATCCGCATCGCCGGCCAGGGCGCCCGGGGACGCGACGGCGGCCCGTCCGGCGATCTCTACCTGCGGGTGCTACTGAAGCCGCACCCGCGGTTTCGTCGCCGGGGCGATGATCTCGACGTCGATCTCGCGATTGCGCCGTGGGAGGCGGCGCTTGGGGCCACTGTCGCGGTGCCGACGCTGACGAGAACAGCCCAAGTTCGTGTCCCGGCAGGTTCATCCAGTGGCCGGCGCCTGCGGCTGCGCGGCCGGGGCCTGCCGAAGCAGGGCGGCGGGCGCGGTGATCTGCACGCGATCGTGAGGATCATGGTCCCCAAGCAGCTCTCAGAGCGCGAGCGAGAGCTGTTTGAGCAGCTCGCCGACGTCTCTGAATTCGACCCACGCCGGAGCCACCGATGAACGCGCGCCCCGTGCGGCCCCCGACTGCGCCGTCCGTGTCGGCAGACGGCCTTCAGGAGCAGCCCGTTGAACTCGTCGTGATTGCCCGCCAAGCGGGCGTCCGCGTCTCGCTCGTTCGTCGATACCTCGAATTCGGCTTGTTCGAACCTTGCACCGGTACCAGCGAGGCGCCGCTGTTCGAATCGGGCTGCGCTGGACGGCTGGCCAAAGCGGAACGACTGCGACGTGACCTCGACCTCAACTATGCGGGGGCCGTACTCGTGTGCGAGCTGCTCGATCGCATCCGGGAGCTCGAAGCCACCGGTTTCCCTTAACTACGCGATTAGCGACCCGACCGTGTTCGAGCTCTGTGACCAGGTTTGTGGTGGCGTGCGGCGCCGGCTCAAGGGCCTCGAGTCGATCCTCCAAGGCGGCGATCAGGCCGCTTGATCGCCAGCGACGCGCGACGATAATGCGGCGGTCACACACGGACGCTCTCGGTGCTGTGGCGAAACGGGCCCGGAACGCGGTCAGTGCCGCGTGTGCGCTCGGCGACTGCCTACTGGTCGTGCCGGGTTCCGGAGCCGCTGTCGGTGTTCCGCGCGCGGTTATCCCGGCGGCTAACCGGCTCGCCTACACGACGGCGCGCAATTCCGTCGTCCAGCCTCAGCCACGGCTTGGTTCTTGTCGCGTGATCGGTTCCCGTCTGTTCTCGCGACCCGACCCGCGCTGCACGCCGGTTGCGCTCAACCCTGCCGAGCGATTACGAGTACGACCACTTCGTGCTCTTGGAGCTTGGCGGCGCGACTAACGACCCACGGAACCTGTGGTCCGAGCCTGCCGCGTCACCGAACCCC